>JBGSXH010000621.1:0-3933 GCA_041751515.1 Cyclobacteriaceae bacterium
CTCCTGTCTTCTCAAAAGGGACGATTCCCATATAGCATAATCTCGGTACTGCACAGCAAGTTCGGGTAGCTGGATTGCTTGCTGTTGAATATGTGCTAAATATAAGGCTTTCAGCTCTCTGAGTATGACATTCATGGACCAGCCATCGCTAACAATATGATGAAAGGAGATACCAATATAATGGTTGTTCTCATTTTCAGTAGCAAATACTACCCGAATGGCCGGTCCCGTAGAAAGGTCGAAAGGTGAATAAAGTAATTGCTCAATCACAGGCAGCTCCAAAGTGTCATTAGAGCCATCTATGTAAATGACTGCAAAACCGATCTCTGCACGGGTCAAAACCTTTTGTCTGGATGCTCCCTCTTTTTTGATAAAACAGGTCCTCAGTATTTCGTGTCGATCTACTAGATATTCAAAAGCGAGAATCAGTGCATTGGCGTCTAGTGGCCCTTCTACCCTGTAAAAACCGCTACATATATAACCTGTTCCAATGCTATCAAGTTGGTCAATAATCCACATTCTGTGCTGTGCATGGCTCAAAGGGTAGTCTGCCTGCTCTGGCACCGGGCTCAATTCCAGATTTGCAACTAACGGACCGCTATCGGTCTCCTCTATAAGTTTGGTTAAGTGCATCGCGAGATCTGCAATGTTCGGAAACTTGTACAAGTCTCTGAAATCAATCTGTTGGGTGAAAGCGCCTTTGATCCGTGTAACTACCCGTGTGGCGTGAAGAGAATGGCCACCGATTTTGAAGAAGTTATCGAAAATACCTATTTTCTTCATTCCTAAAACTTCCTGCCAAATGTTTGCGAGACCTTTTTCCAGATCATTACGAGGTTCCTTATAATTGGCTCCACTATTTTTCCATGATTCAAATGAAGGCAAACTATTCATATCTATTTTGCCTGAAGGTTTTAAAGAAAATTTATCCACTACGAACAGATGATCCGGCATCATATATTCGGGTAGGCGTGTTTTCAAATACGATATTACTTCGCTAGTATCTATTTCGGAACCGGTCAGGTAGCCAACCATAGCATCGCCTTGATCATCAGTTACCTTTACCACATAAGCACTTACTACTCCATGGCAGTTGTTGAGTGCCACTATGACTTCACTGGGGTGAATGCGGTAACCTCTGAGTTTGAACTCTTCGTCAGATCGGCCGAGGTAATAGTATATTCCGTCGGTTCGGTACCCTAAATCACCGGATTTATAAAATCTTTCGTCCGCCACCAATCCTCTCGGGGTCATAAAGCGCTCTTCTTCTGATGACTTGAGATAGCCTTCCATTAGGTTGTCTCCGGTAATGACAATCTCGCCGACCATACCATCTGGCAGGCAATGCCCGTCAATGTCAATGATACTGGCACCAGAATTAGCAATGGGCTTGCCGATGGGGACTATTTCTGATGATAAGGAGACCTCGGTCACAATACATCCCACGGTGGCTTCGGTAGGACCATACTCGTTAAATATCTTTATAGGTGATGTAAAATGCTGCAGAGTTTGAATACAACTAGAGGTCAGCTCTTCTCCACCACAAATGGCCACCTTGACGTTTGTCTGTGTAATTTTCAAAAGGTTGAGTATAGAGATGTGGCTGGGTGTGAGCTTGACGATGTTCACCCCGCTCTTTGTATTGAAAAGGTCAGACAATATCGACTCTATGCCTAGGTCTTGATCGTAGATTCGAACCTTCCCCCCCGAGGCAAGGGCACCGAAAATACCGGTGAGGGTAAAGTCGAAGCTTAACGTGGTGAACCACCCGAAACATACCGACTGGTCAAGCTCCACGAGGTAGGTATTTACTACATGATTGATGTAGTTGACAAAGCTCTTGTGGCTAATCAAACAAGCCTTGGGGTGACCAGTGGTACCCGAGGTGAACAAGAGATAGCAGAACGGACTCTGCTTCTGGTATACATGACTGTCTTCGTTCGGTGCTTCTGAGGAACTCATCAACTCCTTAAGCGAAAGTTGTGGTACGGGACGGACTGCTTCTTTTTCTTCAACAATCAAGAAACGTGGTCTAGCTGTTTCAACGATGTAAAGCAACCGCGATTCGGGCAAGCTGGTATCAATGGGAATAAAAACCCCACCTGCCCTGATAACTCCAAGTAGGGCGATCACAGCTTCCATACTTCGTTTGACATGCAAGCCAACGTTGTCTCCAGGGCGTAACCCTTTTTGAGTCAATATAAGAGCCACTTGTTTTGAGCACTGATTGAGTTCAGCATAAGTAATGGAGCGATCTCCCATTATGAGGGCAATGTGATCTCTATTCTCGTGAAGGCTTTGTTCCAACCAATCGTCTATGCGCAGATGAGGGTATTTAGTGCTTACTCCGCGATCTGCACGCTGCCCCGTATCCAAATGCATCCCAATATCTTTGAGTTTGCGTGAGGTATTTGATAGCAGGGTAGCCAATAGGTTATCAAACCTTCGGATTAGGCTTTGTATAAATAGTACTCCATACTTTTGTTGGTCGTATTTTAGGTTCAATTGTAGGCCATCATTGATATTTACAAAGTGAAAATGCAAGGCAACATTGAGGTCTTGTAAAGCACCCTCTAGGTGCAGGCCTTCAATGCTCAAAACCACTGTAAAAAAAGAATTGATATCCAGGTTTGTCCGGCCTGAGGGATTGAGGAAACGAGCAATAAGTTCAAAGGGATAGTTTTGATACTTTAAAGCGTCCTGAATGGTTTTACCACACTTTGAAGCAAGGCTTTGAAAACAATCTTCCCCCGTGATTGGTGTACGTAAGCAGAGTATCCTGTTGATATAATTGGCCTGGGTATCATCTTGCGAATAGATTGGAGAACCTACTAGTGAATCAGAATGACTTGTATACTTTCTAAGCAGTACAAGGAGCGCCGCATACAGCAATACCTGTAAGCGTTGCTGGCAGCCCGAAGAAATGCGTATGAGATTTTTGTAGTTATCTTGATTCAGGGGATAGCTTACTTCGCCAGAACCACCAGTAGGACCAATCGACACCAAGGCAGGTGCCTTTAGATCTCCACCGGACAGTATAGATTCCCAGTAATTTCTCTCGACATCCCTTTGATCAGACAGGGAAGCCAGATCAGATATCCTTCTTGCTTTGCTCATTGATTAGAAATTGAAATTGGTAAGATTCACATCAATATCAGCAGCTTTGAGTGGTTGCTTGATCAAGCGACTTTCGTTGAAATATTTCTCCTTGTTTTTAAAGTCGATCAACAAAGGCACCGCATTTTTCTGAAGCTTCTTCCAGCGTTCGTCGGCCTGATAGATTTCATGCTCGAAGTAAGGGTTGGGGATACCTAAGTTTTTGCAATGCTCTACAAACCTGTTCACTCTTTCGAAAACCTTGTCCCTAGTAGGCTCGCAGCCCTTCATATACCAGGTTTGAGTCACTAACATTTCACGGTATTCTTCAGGATACAAAGTCACACGCTCATATTCTGCCATCCATTTATCGGAATTCACTTGTCCGGTAAGGTAGTAGCTGAAAGGGTTGCACTCAGCCTCCCAAAGATCGTCCTGCAACTCTTCTATAAGGTCTAGGGACATTTGAAAGTCTTCCTCAGTTTCGCCTGGGTGACCTACAATCCAGTACGTGGTTGTTTTGATCCCTGCCTCGGCCAGAGCTCTTACAGATTTTCTGATCTGGTCTACTGTGATCTTCTTATTCATGATATCCAGGATCTTTTGGGAGCCGCTTTCAACTCCGAGCCTTGCACGATACATCCCCCCCTGACGCCATTTATAAGTATTCTCAGTTTTACATACGGGTGGATCGGTGCGAAGGTAACCGTCCCAATAGAATTGAACATCTCTCTGTAAAGCTTCCTCTGCAATGCCATCTATCACAATGTTGAGTAGCGAATCGCCCATCATGAATATTTGTGTGCTGTACTTTCGGTAAAGGACCTCTAGTTCATC
>JBGSXH010000622.1:0-8656 GCA_041751515.1 Cyclobacteriaceae bacterium
ATGCGTATGGCAAATGCCACCAATATTCTCCCAATGCTTGTAAAGGACAGCATGCGTTTGCGTGTCTGATGATGGCCTTAAATTACCTGAAATAGTTTGACCATCAAAATCGACGATTACCATTTTCTCAGGGCTCAGTTCATCGTAAGGAACACCACTCGGCTTAATAGCGAATACACCCAAATCGCGATCGGCGGCACTGACATTACCAAAACTGTATAATACCAGCCCTAATTTCGGCAGCTTAATATTTGCTTCGTATGCTTCTTCCTTTATCTGTTGATAATTCCCCATGTTGATATGAATTGGTGAATGACAAATCTAACAATATAATTTAAATAGTGTCATATTAACACTTAATTTTTCTGTCTGTGTAAATTGTAGCCAATGATTCTACTTAATATCGGCACGGGGAATAAAATTGAAAAAAGTTTCGAAGCCTTCCTTATATTTTTTCTTATCAAGTTTATAGTAAAATGCACCTTTTTTGGAGTTGGTTTTGTCTTTGTGATTTTTCTTTACCAACAATCCAGTTGAGAGAATTTTTCGTGTAAAATTTCGCTTATCAAACTGTGTATCGTATAAGCCTTCATACAATGTTTGCAAGTGGGGCAAGGTAAATTGTGTTGGAAGCAGTTCAAATAATATGGGATGCAGCGCTGCCTTGTAGCGCAACCGTTCCATTGCTAAAGCAACCATTTCGTTATGGTCAAAAATGAGCTGCGGTAATTCATCTATTTGAAACCAATGCGCATGATAATCTTCGCTTAATTGCTGCTCGTATTTTTGAATATCTATTAAAGCTACATAAGCAACAGCAATTGTACGTTCAACAGGGTCACGTTGAGGAGCGCTAAAAGCATGCATTTGTTCCATGTACACATCTTTTAAGCCAGTAAGTTTGTATAAAATCCGGTCTGCAGCACCGTCAAGTGATTCGTCTGGCTGAAGAAAGCCGCCCATTAAACTCCATTTTTTTCTCTCAGGAGCAAAGCCGCGCTGTATAAGTAGTAGTTTGTAGTTGTCTCCGTCAAAGCCAAAAATGATACAGTCCACTGCGACAAGTAATCTGGCCTGATTTGAGTATTTTATCATGAATATAGAATATGATGTGCCCGAACTAATACTTCAATTCGATAAAGTTGATTAAAAATGTTGAAATTACAATTAATGTTATTTGTATCTAAATTAGATATCTCAATCGGTTTATCAAAGCTGAATGGAACTTTTATTAAGATCAGTTTGAATCATATAGTATTATTAATTTAAACTTAAATGATTCTTCACCGCTTAAATTTAGCTTAATATAGATTTTTCATATCGAACAACTTGCACTCAGAAAAACCTGTATGAATTTCGCTGTTGTAGTGTTTCTAAGCTTGCTTAGGGGCAGTTAAAATTATTTAATGTAAAAAATACATTTAAAAATTGTCTGCTCATGATTAATTATGTAACATAGTTTTTAAATTGCACAAGCATAGCACAAGGTAAGCCATGTTGATAGCACACAATATATTAAAATTTAGCAACAGTAGGAATAAGACCATACAATCATGAATGATGAGGCATATGTAATAGGGTTGGATTATGGATCTGACTCGGTAAGGGCTGTTTTGGTGAATACCGATAATGGACAATGCGTAGCAAGCAGTGTATTCGAGTATCCTCGATGGAAAAAAGGAAAGTTTTGTGACCCGATCAAGAACCAATTCAGGCAGCACCCTTTAGACCATCTGGAAGGCCTTGAAAAAGTGATCACGGCTGTGATTGGGCAAGGCAAAATAGCAACTGCCAGCATCAAAGGCATCTGTGTGGATACCACAGGCTCTTCCCCCATCGCTGTAAATGAAAAAGGCATCCCCTTATCTCTCACCACAGGCTTTGAAGAAAACCCTAATGCCATGCTGGTTTTATGGAAAGACCATACCGCCGTGGCTGAGGCAGATGAAATCAATACACTGGCAAGAACCTGGGGTGGAGAAAATTTTACGAAATACGAAGGAGGCATCTATTCTTCCGAATGGTTTTGGGCAAAAATTCTTCACGTAATTCGGGAAGATGCGGCAGTAGCTGATGCTGCCTATTCGTGGATGGAGCATTGCGATGTCATCACTGCTGACCTTGTTGGCTGCGACAACCCACTCGCTCTTAAGAGAAGCCGTTGCGCTGCAGGTCATAAAGCGCTGTGGCATGAGACCTGGGGAGGGCTGCCACCAGAAGAATTTTTGGAAAAACTCGATCCGCGCCTGGCAGGCCTGCGCGAAAGATTATATACGCATACCTATACCTCCGATCAACCCGCCGGACACTTAAGTGCTTCATGGGCGGAAAAGCTCGGTTTGCATGAAGATGTTGTGGTAGCAGTGGGTACATTTGACGCCCATGCCGGTGCAATTGGGGGAGAAATTACAGAAAACACCCTTGTGAAAGTAATGGGTACATCCACCTGCGATATTATGGTAGCTTCTAAAAGTGCATTAGGAGACACCCTGGTGAAAGGTATTTGCGGTCAGGTTGATGGCTCCGTGATTCCAGGCACGATTGGGTTGGAAGCAGGGCAGTCAGGTTTTGGCGATTTGCTGGCATGGTTTAAGGGATTGCTAGCCTGGCCCGCTGAAAATGTCTTACAAAACAGCAAACTGATAGACGAAAAGACCAAGTCGCAATTGCTGGCCGAAATGGATCAGCAGATGATTGTATACCTTTCAGATGCCGCTGAGAAAATTCCTTTTGATGCTACCGGCGTCACGGCCCTCGACTGGATTAACGGCCGTCGTACACCCGATGCCAATCAAAATCTTAAAGGCGCGATCAGCGGCCTTACCATGGGCACCGATGCACCGAGAATATTCCGGGCCTTGGTAGAAGCCATCTGCTTCGGCTCCAAAAAAATAGTCGATAGGTTTGAAGAAGAAGGGCTGGAGATCAAGACGGTCATAGGTATGGGTGGGGTTGCCAAGAAATCCCGATTTGTAATGCAAACAATGGCTGATGTGTTGAACATGCCCATTAAAGTAGCTACTTCCGAGCAGGCACCTGCGCTGGGCGCTGCTATGTATGCTGCTGTGGCTGCGGGTATCTACCAATCAACCGAAGACGCTATTAAACACATGTCCAACGGCTTTGACAAAACCTATACCCCAATTCCCGAAAACGTCTCAATTTATCAGCAGCTGTATGCGAATTACAATGAACTAGCCGGCTTTGTGGAAAAAAGCACACTTAAGAAGAAAAAATCCCCTGCTTTTTCTTAAGTTAAGTTCCAGTAATCAAACCACTTTAGCATAACACAATGAATACAAACTTTTACAAATTTAGCCACATGGGAAAACTATTTGTGGCAGCATCACTTATTTTATTTCAATCTTGTAATTCAGATAATAAAGAGCAAGTGGAAAACGACACCAATAGCGACAAGCAAAGCACCCTAAGTCTGCAGCAAAATTCTGCTGGCAGCATTGATGGACAAGAAGTTTTTACTTATATACTGGAGAATGAAGATGGTATCAGGGTGGAAGTTTCTAATTATGGTGGCATCATTAGCAGGCTCTATACACGAGACAAAAACGGGGAGTTGAAAAACGTCGTTTTAGGCTTTGATGAAATTGAAGATTACCAGGACAATCCGTCCTACTTGGGCTCAACCATTGGGCGCTATGCCAATAGAATAGCAGCGGGGAAATTTTCTCTCAACAGCGAGCAATATGATCTCGCCACCAATGATGGCGCGCACAGCTTGCATGGCGGTGAAAAGGGTTTCAATAAAGTAGTCTGGACAGGGGAGACAATTGAAGATGATGGGCGGGTAGGCGTGAAATTAACTTATACCAGTCCTGACGGGGAAGAAGGTTTTCCAGGTACTGCAGAAGTAGAGGCAGTTTTCGAAATTACTAAGAAAAATAAATTATCGATTCAGTTCAGAGCCAAAAGCGATAAAGACACGCCATTTAACCTAACCCACCATGGTTATTTTAATTTCAGCAATGAAAATGAAAATGTCCTCGATCACCAGTTGCGAATCTATGCGGAGAAGTACACACCAGCAGACGAAACACTCATTCCCACTGGAGAATTAGTAAAGGTTAAGGATACGCCATTTGACTTCAGAAAGATGCAAAAGGTAGGGGATCGTATAGAGCAGGTAGAAGGCGGTTATGATCATAACTATGTCATCAAGGAAAAAAATGATGATAAGCTGAAGAAAATGGCAGAATTATACCATGAAGCTTCCGGGAGGGTAATGGAAGTGCATTCTAATGCGCCTGGCATTCAATTTTATTCAGGTAATTTTCTGGACGGTGCCACAGGTATCGATGGGGTCGCCTATAATAAGCATTGGGCCTTATGTCTGGAACCACAATTATTCCCGGATTCTCCCAACCAACCCGATTTTCCAAGCGCTATTTTGAAAGCAGGCGAAATGTATAATCACCGTATAGAATACCATTTCAGCACCAGATAACCCTCAAGTTCATACAATTTACTAAATTTTTAAAAGCCCTTTCCTGATAAGATAGGGCTTTTGCATACGATTGCATTGCCAAATTTTAGTTGGTTTTTATTATAATAAATGGCGATGAAATGCTGAATTATATTGCTTTTCAATCGTTTTGGTTAAATTTGTATCCTTTAACGAAATATTAAATTCATCATTAAGTTAAAGCAAACAATGAACAATCATAATATCGCCATACTTGGTGCCGGCAACTTAGGTACTGCCATAGCACAGGGACTGATCAACAATAGCCAATACCAGCCTGAAAATATATACGTAACCCGCAGAAATACCAAGTCATTGGAGTTTTTGAAAACGCAGGGCGTCAACGTGAGCAGCGACAATGCCATGGCGGTTCAAAACTGTCGCTGGATCATCATATGCGTGCAACCCTATCAGCTGGAAGACTTACTTAAGGAAATAGGTTCCTCCCTAAAACATGATACCCATGTTATTCTGAGTGTACTTACAGGTGTCTCCATTCAAAAAATCAGCCAATTGGCGGGAGATCTTCCGATTGTTCGCAGCATGCCTAATACGGCCATTGCCATACAGGAAAGCATGACCTGCCTGGCTTTTAACGAACGTTCTATCCAACTGGAGCCTGAAGTTTCGGCTATTTTCAATTGTGTCGGCCAAAGTCTGGTCATCGAAGAAGAGCTCATGGCTGGTGCCACTGCCCTTTGCTCCAGTGGTATTGCATTCAACATGCGCTTTATCCGTGCCGCAACCCAGGGCGGGATCCAATTGGGTCTCGACGCTGCAGATGCGCAAAAAATAGCAGTGCAGGTAAGCAAAGGTGCTTCTGGCTTGCTGGATATCAACAAATCGCATCCTGAACAGGAAATCGATAAAGTGACCACGCCCGAGGGCTGTACCATTGCCGGCCTCAATGAAATGGAACACCAAGGCTTTAGCTCTGCCGTCATCAAAGGACTTGTAACCTCCTTCAATAGAATTATGACCCTTAAAGAAAAACGAGAAGGTGCCAGCTAACAATCCTAAAATAGCATAAGAGCGGTAAATTAAGCTTTATGCTATTTTGCCTTACTAAAGCACCAAATGACGAGCCAATGACAAAATGTGTATTCCTCGACCGAGACGGGGTCATTAACAAAGATTATGTAGATTATGTATATTCCGCCGACAGATTGGAAATCCTCAGCGGCGTACCTGAAGCCCTGCAAAATCTGAAAGCTGCTGGTTTTTTGCTTATCGTCATCACCAACCAATCCGGCATTGTGAAAGGCGTTTATAGCCAGGAAGCAATGCATGCCACCCACCAGCTCATACAGGACGCCTGCAATCATGCCATCACCGATTTCTTCTATGCCCCCGGACACCCCAGCTATAGCGAAACCATGGCCCGCAAACCCGGAAGTCTCATGTTTGAACGTGCCATTGCTCGCTATAAAGTAGCGCCTGCGAACTCCTGGATGGTCGGCGACCGCGACCGCGACCTCATACCGGCCAGGCAGTTAGGTATGCAAACCATACAAGTAGACCATCAAGACAGTGCCACAGCACATCATAAAGCTGAAAATTTACTCGCCGCCTCAGAGATTATTTTGAAAGCCCAGTAACTTTATAGTGCATTTGGGCGCCCCCTTCGGGCCGGGCTATCCGCGGCAAGTCCTCAGCCGCCACAAGCCATATCAGATCAATTTTGCACACAGCCAAAATTATGCTTGCAGTGAGCGAAACCTTCGCTCAGCGGCTTCCGGGCTTTCCACTACTATCCCTGGCGCGGCTGTACAATTGGTTTCAATGCTCAGCCATATTTACCTTTATGCTTCAATTTAGAGCTATTCCTGATATTTTATCTTGTAAACCATTAAAAACCAAAAGAACGATAGATTCAATAGAAACGTGATTCCATTTTTTATGAAATGGCCTCGAACTAATATTCCTCCTTTCTTGCAGCTATTGTATTTGATACCAAAGCACAAGGAAGTTTCTTATTTATTTAAATCTTTAAAGACAAAAGTAAGTTATAGATATTATTAGTAATTTCGATATTATGGAGCACGATACCAGGTGTAAGCAACGATTTCAAAACTACCAGGAGGCACTAAAGCATTTGCGATTTGCTGTACTGGAAGTGAAGCATCCCAGTGATCTTGAAAAAGAAGGTACTATTCAACGCTTTGAATTTACGCATGAATTGGCATGGAAGGTAATGAAAGATTATCTGGAATATGATGGCATAGTTAACATCACAGGTGCCAGATCAGCTTGTAGAGCGGCTTTTAATATTGGACTTATTGCAAATGGACAGGTTTGGATGAACATGATCGAAAGCAGAAATAAAACGGTTCACACGTATTTCGACGAAATTTTGGAGAGGGAATATAATCTCATCGTGAATGAGTATTTCCCATTGTTTGAAGCGTTCCAAAGAAAAATGTTAACACTATTATGAAGTTTGGTTTAGACGATATAACCATTGATAAATTTCATGCTGTTTTTGAAAAGTATGCCGTAATTGATGCAGTAATTATTTACGGCTCCAGAGCTATGGGGAATTATCGGGAAGGCAGCGATATTGATATCACTTTAAAAGGTGAGGCTCTGACGGAAGATACTCGTTCGAAAGTCTGGCTGGATTTGGATGATTTAAATTCACCCTACTTAATAGACTTATCGATCTTTCATCAACTTTCTTCGGAACCATTAGTCAACCATATCAATGCTGTTGGCAAAATTTTTTATAGAAAGGCACCGTATCCAATTTTAAAATAATAATTGAGCAGCATCTTGTTCGATTACGAACTACACCAAAGACAGTATTTTACAAAAAGGCAAAAAAAATCCCGGGAAACCACCCCCGGGATTAACCTTAAACACCTAAACAAAACCTACTATTTAACTAAACTAAAGCCAAGAAGTCAATCTGACAGTGATTAGCGTTTCGCGATCTTATGGTTCAAAGATGCAGGCTTTCTCTGGCTGATAAAAACCAAGTCCGTACATTTTGCGCTGATGTAATTTTTATAAGATCCTTGAGGTGGTTTTCTTGGTGTTATTGTCTTAAAAGGCTCATATTGAGCATAATAGTTTCTTTCTTCAATCTGTAACTGTGTAGGTTTTCATTGACATCTCTAGAATTTTTTATGATTTCTCAACATCCTTGTAAATCATTGCATTAGAGGCTATTACTATCCACAAGATTTGAATAATATTTTCCCGCGGTGATGGTGGCAATTATTAACAGGTCTTCAATAGTTCGATGATTGATGGGGAGGGGCAATAAAATTTTTCGGCAGATAACGCTTCAATTTAGCAAAGCATAATTTTAAAAAAAGGCAAAAAAAAATCCCGGGAAACCACCCCCGGGATTAACCTTAAACACCTAAACAAAACCTACTATGTAACTAAACTAAAGCCAAGAAGTCAATCTGACAGTGAATAGCTTTTCGCGATCTTATAATTCAAATATGCAGGCTTTTGATGGCCGATAAAACCGAAGTCACCGCATTTTTCTGCAATCTAATTTTTATGGGAGCATTTAGGCTGTTTTCATTGCTGTATAGTTTAAAAGACTCATATTGAACGAAATAGCAAGATTTTAGTATTTTCGTCAATGTAGGTTTTAAATTACATGCATAGTATTTTTTATGATTTGTCCACATCAATGTAAATTATTGCATAAGAGGACCTTAAAATCTGAATGATATGCTCTCGATGAGCGTGTTGATCTTCAAAATATCGGAAAATTTGAGCTGACTTAAGACCAATTGGTCATTTCCAATATAATACCTTGTCAAGCGGCTTAGGGAAGTGAAAGCACCATAGCGTAGGAAGTTACTTCGGGAGCGGGAGTATTTTTTGATTTATCCCTACAGGGCCATTTAACTGTTATCGCAATTGTACGAAGTAAACCTTAAAGACGATGAAATGGAATTTATTTCCAGCTCCAAAATCATTTGATCAGGCAAGAAAACAAACGCAGGTTATTCCTTTCATAAACCTGATGAAATAGGTAGCAAATCTCTGGTAATTTTGTATTGTATAATATAAAAATTATGATATATTTTGATAAGCTGGCCTTCTGCACATTATTGCTGCTTTTATTTTCATGTGTTAATGAAATCCATGACTAAGAAAAAGAAGAGTTGCCGGAGCCTTTGCCATTGGAGACCACCACTTTAAAAGGTTTTG
>JBGSXH010000623.1:0-9110 GCA_041751515.1 Cyclobacteriaceae bacterium
TGGTTGCAATAATAAAACCAAGGCAAATCATGGATATTGCCATATCCACGCACCTTGATTAAAGCAATATTGTAAATTTATATGGCGCTAAGTTCAGAAATTATAGCGGCCTTATCGATGGTTTTTCTGGCATTAGTAATCCTTCCGTTTGAGGAAACGCTGGCAAGATCACCATTATAGGTAGCTTTTACAGTTCCTCCATCTTCGAACTGAAGTTGAATATTTAAGCGTAAATTATTTCCTTTCCCAGTGATTACTACTGTACCCTGTTCTACTATGATTTCCTGGAAAGCGCGCTGAGTAGCTGCCTGATCACCATTTTCTACCATAAATGCGGAGAAGAAAAAGTTCTCTCCACCAACCTTATCAAAATTAACCTCATCGTCACGAACAAACTGATAGGTGCCTTCAGCAAGTCCTGTGGTGTCGCTGCTAAACAACTCAACATATACTAAAGAAATTTGATCAGGAAAAGCGCCATTGCCATTATGCAGTCCTTCACTGCTAAGCATAAGGTCGGTGTTAAAGTGAGTGGCCCTATCCAGATTGCCAAAATCGATTATGCCATAATCGATTTTATAGGCACCACGGATACGATGATCTTTGCTGTTAATGGTAAGTTTATCAGGAGCAACATCCGGCTCATACAGTTCAACATCGTTTTCGCAAGCCGAGAAGATAAAAAGTGCTGTCAAAAAAAACAGTAAGGAAAAATACTTCATAAAGTAAACTGGCTAAAATAAGGAATTCGATAAAATTAAACTTTTATATCGATAATCGTTTAATTCCACTGCGAATATTACACCAATTTTTGGAAAGTTGAAGCCAATTTAAAAAATAATTATCTACAGTAGTCGGCGAGATAACGGTCAGCCGCTTTTTCACCTTTTTTTCTGGCAGATATGAATGCGTTACATGAGGCGGCATTATTGCCTAAACTGATATAGCATAGCCCTAAGTTGAGGTCTGCAGTAGGCATATTTTCATTGATGCTTAATGCTGCTTTATAGTCAGATATAGCACGTGAGTAAGCATCTATAGCCTGAAAACACAGTCCACGGTTAAAATACGCCTTCTCATGTGGCTGGTTTTCTATTACAATATTAAAGTCTATGATGGCCGCCCTGAGATCGCCCAACTGCGCTCTTGCAAGCCCTCTGTAGTAGTAGGCACTAGTATGATCAGGTCGTAGATCGATGGCATCACTTAAATCATATATTGCCCGAAAAAATTTTTCCTCTTTTAAATAAGCTCTCCCTCGTAACATGATTGCCTCAAAACAATCAGGTATGTTTCTCAAAACGATACGACTGTCCTCAGCGGCAGGTCCATAAAAACCCATCTGAAAACTCACTCTTGCTCTGCCAAGATAACCCTCCATATGTTTATTATCCAGTTTGAGCAATCTGGAATAATTATCCATACTCTCATCGAATTTCTTTTGCTCTTCTAAAGCCCTGGCCAAGTTGTAGAGACTATAGAAGTCATTTGATTTACCTACCAGTACTTTTTTAAAGTACACTTCCGCAGTTTCATAATCTCCCTCGTTAAAGCTTTTAATAGCTTCTTTCTTAAAATCCTTGCAGGAGGAGAAACTAAGCAAGAAGATCGCTATTATATTGATTTGAAGTTGCTGTTTCAATATGATATTCATGGTAAACTATTGATATAATTGGCAGATTACCGAATATATAACTAATTGATTAGTTATTCAATATTTCATGTGTTATAATTGATTTTTAACGGTCACATGGAATCTTAAAGACCAGAGCTGTCCCTTTACCGGGTGTCATTATATTCATCTCCCGGTTGGTGATTTGTCTTAATCATGTAGATTTCATGTGTTTTTAATGGTTTTCATTCGCCACATGGAAATTTGCCACATGGAATAACCCAAGCAAACTTTTAATCTCTGAATAAGCATTTTGCTTCAAATATGTATCTTCAGTAGGGATGCTTTGTTTATGGTTATTTCATGACTTCATTTTTTATAAATACGACATGACACCAATGTCTGTAGATCTGGAGCAAAAAAAATACTGCCCTCGAAATTCGGAGGGCAGTATTTTTTGAATACGAGGTAATGGAATACTAGTACTCCATTAATTTAATATTTCTGAACCAAACATCATTTCCATGGTCCTGTAAACCAATGTAACCGGCTTCGTATTTACCATATCTTTCGAAATCTTTAAATTTGCTATTAGCGATCATTTCATCCCATTCTGAGGTGCCGATATGATACTCCACAACAACTTCTCCGTTCTGACGGTGAACTACTGTTCCCTGGTACACCATGATTTCCGCTGTGTTCCACTCGCCCACCGGCTTCGCGTTTTGTGGATTAGCAGGGATCAGGTCATATAATGAGCCTGCCTTTCTATTGCCATCTTTTCCTAGCTCAGCATCAGGATGTCTTTCGTTGTCCAACACTTGCATTTCCGGAGCAGTTTTCCAGATTGGTTCACCTTCAATTTCCTGTCCCAAATATAGGATTCCGGAGTTTCCTCCCTGAGAAATTTTCCATTCCAGTTGCAGTTTGAAGTCCTTAACTTTTTGGTCAAAGATGATATCGCCACCTTCGCCACCAGCTTCGCCCTGGCCGGAACCAATGCACCTGAGCCAGCCTTCTTCTGTAATTTCCCAGCCTGCTTCAGGAAAGTCGTCTCCATTATAACTTCTCCACCCATCGGTACTGCTGCCGTCGAAAATTACTTCCCATCCGTCATCTGTCTGGGGCTCTTCTGTAGCGGTGGCGGCAGTATCTGCATTGTCACTTTCGTTGCTTCCGGCACCTCCATCACAACCTGCCAATAAGCCGGCAGATAGCACAGAAACAGTAGCTATTTGAAATAAATTGGTTGCTTTCATAGTATATTATTCTTTATTTGTTTTGGTTAAAATTTGACTTGGCACACCTTAATTAAGAGGGCATTTCAGGTAAAGTCCAACCTTTTCTGTACTCGTGCTTAATTAGCTCAGCAGCAAACTGATTGGCATTGATTGGATCCGTCATGGTTTTGTCGAATGATGGGTGTCCGTCTTCAATTTTAAATCCGTCTTCAATTACCATTTTGACAGATTCATCATCCGAAATGTTGGTAAACTTCATGTTATCGCCATCCCATTCCAATTCTTTATTTAAGCCCTGAAGTCTGACAGCCAATACACCCATCACTACCATTTCGTTGAATGGTCCTGACTCGCTGAATTGTGCTTTCGTTTCGGTACGGTTTTCAGCAGTTTCTTTACAAGCTCTTATCCAGTCTTTCTGATGGTCTGTATCTACCCTTCGCAGTGTTTTCTTCACATTAGGCGTTCTACCGGACAGCAACCAAGGATCTTTGGAATAACAACCACAAACCAGTGTATCTTTAGTACCATGGAACAATACCCCACCACCTTCGTGGTTCATATCGCGACCATCAGGCCAGCCTTCTGGTTTAGCAGGTTGCAAACCGCCATCATACCAGTTAACTGTAACTTCTGGTAAAGCAACATTGGCTTCAGCAGGACGCTCAGGGAAAGTAAGCTTCACTTTTTGTGCAATTGGAGCACTATCATTTAATAGCAAGGTAGAGCTTCCCTGTACTTTAGTTGGGTAACCCAGCTTCAAACCTTTAAAAACCGGATGTACAATATGGCAGGCCATATCGCCAAGTGCGCCTGTACCGAAGTCCCACCATCCACGGAAGTTCCATGGGGTATAAATTTCGTTATAAGGTCTCATTTTCGCAGGCCCTACGAACAAATCCCAATTCATTGTTTCAGGTACCTTTTGCTCATCTTTAGGAGTGCTTAAGCCTTGTGGCCAAATTGGACGGTCAGTGAAAGTATCTACATTGGTTACTTCACCAATTTCCCCATTCTGAATCCATTCTGTGACCAGGTTAACACCCTCTCCGGATGCACCCTGATTACCCATTTGGGTAGCTACTTTATACTGTTCGGCCAGTTTGGTAAGGAGACGCGATTCATAAACAGTATGTGTCAATGGTTTTTCCACATAAACGTGTTTTCCCATTGTAATGGCATGCGCTGCGATTGCTGCGTGGGTATGGTCTGCACTAGCCACCATAACAGCGTCTATGTCGTCACCCATTTCATCCAGCATTTTGCGCCAGTCCCAATATTTTTTTGCTTTTGGAAAGTAGTCGAAACAACCTTTAGCATAGCGCCAGTCAGTATCGCAAAGGCTTACGATGTTTTCATTTTCCATGCCCTTGAGTACAGCGAAACCACGTCCACCAACACCTACACCTGCAATGTTCAATTTGTCACTGGGCGCTTTGTATCCCAAACCACTGACTACAGAGCTGGGGACAATGGTAAAGCCTGCTGCGGCCAGCGCTGCATTGCCCAGGAACTTACGCCTGGAAATACCGCTTTTGCTGTTATCTTTTTCCATAATTTTAATAAGTCTTGAAAATTATCTGAAGGTTAAATAAATTTAATTGTGAACGTTTGCATGTTGTAAGAAATTTTAAATTTTGACCTTGTGCCAGCATCCAAAATTGTTTAGTAATATCATAAAATAATTTCTAAAGTAAAAGTATTTGGCATAATTGCCAAGTAATGCAATTAGCAAACATCATGCAGAATTACGGTTGTGAGCAGGTTTAGCTTCTGCAAATAAAATGCATACCTAATTTCAAGGCTTTTCAAACGGTTGCGGTTCCTACAGCGTCTTCAGCAAAAAATTTATATCTTTTTTGCAAGCAAATGCTTTCTTGTGCCGAAAGACAAAATATCGGGAACAATATTCATAGCAAAACTGAACAATCTTAGCAGTGCTATAATGATGCTTTATGCGCTTCTTTATGCTTTACATGATAGCCAAAAAAGCCGTAATATACGATGTACAAGTAGCAGGCGAAGGGTATAATGAAGGAGTATTGTATATTCAGTAAATCGGCTACCCAGCCCTGCAAAGGTGGCACTATGGCACCCCCAACAATAGCCATTACTAATAGGGAAGAGCCTTGCCCGGCATAATTGCCTAGCCCTTTAATGGCCAACGCAAAAATTGTAGGAAACATAATGGAGTTAAACAGTCCAATGGCGATAACAGACCACATGGCCAATACCCCATTGCCCAGTATCGTGATGATCAATAAAACCAACACGCTGGCAGCAAAAAGCCCTAATGTCCTGCTGGGAATGAATTTACCAAAAATTAAAACCACAACATTAATGGCGATTAGTGCCAGCACAATGAGTGCAATCTGCATATCGTAAATCAACCAGATTGTCAGAAAACTCAACAAGGCCACCATTGCCATCAAAAGAATTCTGTAAGAGGGTTGCCTGAACTGTGCCAGCGCCAGGGCACCAAAAAAACGTCCCACCATTGCACCTCCCCAAAAGATTGCCAAATACTGACTTGCGCTACTTTCATCCAAATTGCCTATATGGGGCAATTTTATGAAATTGATCAGTGCACTGCCTATAGCCACTTCGCCACCAACGTACGCGAATATGCAAGCGATACCCAGTAAAAGATGCCTGAACTTCCAGATACCAGTGGTGGTTTGCAGTGACTCCCCCTCTTCTATTTGATTTGTCACTGCAGGCAGTTTGGACATTCGAAAAATGATGGCTATCACTATCAGCGTCACCGCCAGGCCTATGTAAGGCATCTGCACAGATTCAGCACCACTTACAGCTGCTGTACTCACACTGTCAAATATTAAATAACCGCCTATCACCGGAGCAATTGTCGTACCCAGCGAGTTGAATGCCTGGGTGAGATTGAGTCTGCTTGAAGCTCCTTCAGGGGAGCCCAGTATAGTGACATAGGGATTGGCTGCGATCTGTAGCAGTGTGATACCAGAAGCTAATACAAACAATGCCAACAAAAAGAATGGATAACTTGCTAAGCCAGCTGCCGGATAAAACAAGGCACAACCTACTGCTGCGACAAGTAGTCCGGCGATAATACCGTTCTTATATCCAATTTTTACTATGGGATCTCCCTTGGTGATAGAAAATATGAAATAAATAAGTGAGATAATGAAGTAGGCACCAAAAAATGCTGTTTGGATGAGCATTGCCTGCCAATGTTGCAGCGTAAAAACCTGCTGAAGCTTAGGTATAAGAATATCATTCATGCAGGTGATAAACCCCCACATAAAGAATAACATAGTAACCAAAAAAAGTGGTCTTAAATAGTTTGATGTCACTGCACCACCACCATTGGGCGAAGATGCTGGAGGAATGCCGGCCATATTATATTTATCTTAGCGTGATTTTGCGGATAAATATTGCATTTTTTTGCCGATTAAAACTACTTTCTTCTTAAGAAATGACGATTTCCCAGTACACTATTGTGCTAATGATAAAGCTTGAATATCCATAGCAATGCCTACAACTAAGAAGCGAATTCTAATGCACTTCCAGCTGCATAGCATTGGAAAAATAAAATTGTCAACGTGACTCTAATAAAAAATTACGCCACGTCGACAATATCTTAGGCCGCATTGAAAAACTTAACAAGTAACTGAGCTGCTGAATTATCAACCTGCTCTTCTCCTTTAATAATGGAATGAAAAGTGGCTTTGTCGGCTTCACTGGCTTCTGTTAAAAAGTCAATTTTGTCACTCGACAAGCTCTTAAAGCCCATGTGCCAGGACGGAAAGTTTCGCTCCTTCAATGGTCCGTAACTCAACAAAACAACCTTGGAGTGCCTAGTGTCTCCCTTAATCATGTCATACAATTTTATAATTTCCTTCGGCCCTTCAAGGTATTGTATGAACCTGTTTTCAGAATGTAGCAGCACGCCGGTAATATCTTTCGATGGATTATTGCGCTTGCATGCATCTAAAATGTTTTGAATCTCAGCATCATCACAATTTTCATTTCTTATGCTTGTGTAAACTAGCTGTGTTAAAGACATAACTTATCTATTTATTAGTTTAGAAAATCAAATTTAAAAATAAACAGGTTGAGTTTTTTTCCATAAAAGGCAGCATTCTTTCTTGCGCATGTTATCACCCTAAAATCACTAACTCTCACATACAATCTTTCGGCAATTTTGTTTAATATCATAGCCATAAGACATATACAATTAGCATACATATAGATATTGGGTGACGCGGAGAAGAATGCCTTTTGCATTGCATACCAATTAGATAGGAGAAAATAAAAAGTAGAGGGTGATCTAGCAGTAAAAAGGGAAGAAATGAGATGATTCTGGCTAAAAACTTACACCAAATTAAGGCAATTTTAAGCAGAATAAAAATGATTATACGAAGATGTAAATTAGTAGCCTCGGCAAGAATCGAACTTGCATCTAAAGTTTAGGAAACTTCTATTCTATCCATTGAACTACGAGGCTGAAAGTACCGCAATGCAAACTTATGAAAATAATGCGCTATACGCAATTATATCTCACAAGCCAATCGAATTATTCGACTTAGTCAATGAGATGGAGCCAGGTTAAAAATCAGAAGTGGCATTTTGGTCTGATAGGTCATTTCTCTACTGATACTCGTAGTCAACAAAGATGTTAAAAATGGTTTTTTATAATGCGTCATTGCGAGCAAGGCATTAGGATACTGCGACAAATAATTTTCCATAGCTTCAAAGAATGATTTATGTACCAGCAGGTCATGCTGAAAACTGATCCCTGTGAACTTCTCCCGCAAAAGCTCTTTAAAACCTCTGTGCATGATTTCTTCCTGCAGACTAGCCTTTTCAGCGACATGTATCGTTTGTATAGAAATCCCGAACACATCGGCTAGCTTTTTCATCTCTTCGAGAATACGAATATCATCTTCGCGATAGTCAATGGCGTAAATTATCTTCTCAAAATTATGGAAAACAGCTTCTTCAGGCACTACCAATACGGGTATGTCAGCATGTCTTATAATTTCTGCTGTGCTGCTTCCAAATAACATTCTATTCAGACCACTACTACCTTTAGTGCCCATGACCACCATATCAGCTTGGGTATCAATAATGCTTTCCAGGATAACAGGAATTATGCTGCCACTTTTTAAAATGCTGCTGGTCTTTATTTTCGCGTAAGCTTCTTCTTCCTCCAGCATTTTTTTCAACTTCTTCATCTCCTTCTTAGCGTATTTGCGCATTTCGTCCAATGCGATATCTGCGCGACTTGCAAAATCATAAGGTATTTCGCTTACGTGTAAAATAATTATTTCAGCATCTGTCTTGGCAGCAAAGGCAAGCGCATAATGCATCGCATTCATGGCATTCTCTGAAAAATCGGTGGGAAAAAGCAGCGTTCTCATGTGTATATATTGGTTGTTTGATTGTTAGGTCATTTTCCTGCTCTTTGCGTGGGAAATCTTAGGAATAAATCTGTCACGGATCCGAAGACTTTTGTATTCATTTATTCATTGCGCAGTTGGTGTTTTGCTGTAATCATCAACAATTCATCGGTAGTAATATCTTATACTAAAGTAGTGATTTTAAAAGATTATCAGGATGATTATGCAATTAATTTACCTTTATCATTTTAGCATTTGTTGGCATAGAATCTTAAAGGCATACATTCCTGTTGCTCCGTGAATAATTTACTGATGTATGGCCGTTTTTGTTCGGAAGATGTGGTCATTAGCCATAGCGTTTGGGCCGGAATATCTACGGCGCAGTGCATTGTTTTATATTCATTGTTGCCCATTCTTTGCAGTGCTATATTTTGAAAATACAGTTTTAAGTACTCTAAGAAGAGCTTTTCTTCCTGCCCACTCAATCCATCCGAGGCATAATTGGTGAGCACCGTCACCGGCAGTTCAGCATCTAATGCAGGAAGCAAATACAAAAAGTGCTTGATGGTGAACATCGCTGAAGGCGAGCCATCGTAGGTCATGATGACTTGTCCAATTCTTTGAGGCTTCTCAGGTAGTACCAGCAGCGGGCACATTGCCGTCTTCAGAGTTTTGCTGAAAGCCGTGGTCATTTTACCTTTTGTCCAATATGCATGAAAGGTTATGGCACTGACAATTAAGAGATCAGCATAGTGCGTTTCGCGAATAACCTCCGGCACACTGCAACCATTCTCTTTATGTATAGCATACTGAGCGCCAAATGCAGCACTACTACTTGCCAATACCTGATAGAATTTCTGCCTTCCACTACGGAGTTTT
>JBGSXH010000624.1:0-11979 GCA_041751515.1 Cyclobacteriaceae bacterium
TACAAAATGACGATCAGCAGCAGTCATTGATGCAATCTTTCGTGGACAGTACGGGGCAAATAATGCGGGTATCACTCAAGGTGGCAGACATAGGCTCCAATAGACTAGACGCTCTGGTGAATAATACCATCGCTCCTGAAATTGAAAATATCTTCGGTGAATCTGATATTGATGTCAAAATTACCGGCACCACGCTGCTATTTGTCAAAGGCAATCGTTTTTTGATTGAAAACCTGCGAATGAGCCTGTTGCTGGCCTTCATCATTATTGCCATTATCATGGGCTTTCTATTTCAGAACTTCAGGATGATTCTTATATCTCTGGTTCCAAACCTGGTGCCTTTGATCATCACCGGAGGCCTGATGGGTTACCTGGGCATTCCGTTAAAGCCCAGTACTGCCTTAATTTTCTCCATCGCTTTTGGTATTTCTGTAGATGATTCTATCCATTTTCTGGCAAAATACAGGCAGGAACTATTCGCCAATCGCTTCTTCGTGCCGGTAGCAGTAAGCAAAAGCATCAGGGAAACAGGCACAAGCATGCTCTATACTTCCATCGTTTTATTCGCAGGATTTGTTATTTTTGCAGGGTCGGAGTTTGGTGGCACTGTAGCATTGGGAATTCTTACGTCTACCACCTTGTTAATAGCCATGTTTACAAACCTGATTCTGCTCCCGGCATTATTGCTTACTTTTGATGATGGCAAGCGCGATAAAGATACGCACCCCATCATCGAGCATTATGACGAATTTTACGCTGAGGACGACGATGAGGAAATTGATCTGGATCAGATAAAAGTCACCGACAAATCTTATTAACCATTTTCACCTATCGCTAAACCGTGAAGTACAAAGAATATAAAAACCTAAGCCTGGCACAAGTGAACAAAGATGTGCTGGCCTACTGGAAGGAAAATAAAATTTTTGAAAAATCTGTAAGTCAGCGTGAGGGGGCAGATGCTTTCACTTTCTTTGAAGGACCACCGTCTGCCAATGGCACGCCGGGCATTCACCATGTCATGGCGCGGGCCGTAAAGGATATTTTCTGCAGATTTAAGACTTTACAGGGTTTTCAGGTAAAAAGAAAAGGGGGCTGGGATACCCATGGCTTGCCGGTAGAGCTGCAGGTCGAAAAGACATTGGGCATTACCAAAGAAGATATCGGTAAGAAAATATCTGTCGAAGAGTATAACTTGCGTTGCCGTGAAGCCGTGATGAAGTTCAAGGACGAATGGGACAACCTCACTGAGCAAATGGGCTATTGGGTAGATCTGGATGATCCCTATGTCACTTTTGACCCGAAATACATGGAGTCGGTCTGGAGTCTTCTGAAGCGATTTTATGATAAAGATCTGCTTTACAAAGGCTATACCATTCAGCCGTATTCTCCTGCTGCCGGTACCGGGCTTAGCTCACACGAACTGAACCAGCCGGGCTGCTATAAGAATATAAAAGATACCTCTGCCGTTGCGCAGTTTAAAATCAAAGACAGGAAAAATGATTATTTCCTGGCCTGGACTACCACGCCCTGGACGCTGCCGGCCAACAGCGCGCTTGCTGTCGGCAATACTATCGATTATATCAAAGTAGCGACTTTTAATCCTTATACCTTTCTGCCAGTCAATGTTTATCTGGCAAAAGATCGCTTTGCCTCCTATTTCAATAAAAAGGCTGCAAAAATAGCGCTGGAAGATTATAAGCCGGGAGATAAGCTCATTCCTTATAAAATCCTCGAAACGGTCAAGGGCAAAGAACTTGTGGGCATGGTCTATGAACAGTTGATGCCTTATGTGCCACTGCCACACCCTGCCTTTACCGTGGTACCGGGACATTTTGTGACTACAGAAGATGGTACTGGTATAGTCCACATTTCTAAAACTTTCGGCGCAGACGATTATCGCACCTGCGAGCAATATGGCATTCCTGCTGTTCTGGTGTCGGATGAAGAAGGTAATCAGGTACCAATCGTGGACAAGCAAGGCAAGTTTGTAAAGGAAATAACAGATTTTGCCGGCATGTACGTCAAGAACTACAATGGTGCCGATGAGTCAGATCCTGATTATAAAAGTACCGATGTCCTGATTTCCATTAAATTAAAAGAAGAAAATAAGGCTTTCAAAGTCGAAAAATACGAGCATAGTTACCCCCATTGCTGGCGAACAGACAAGCCAATTTTATACTACCCGCTGGACAGCTGGTTTATCAAAACGACTGCTTATAAAGAGCAACTGGTAGCATTCAACAAAACTATTAACTGGAAACCGGAATCTACCGGGACCGGACGTTTTGGCAACTGGCTGGAAAACCTTGTCGACTGGAACCTGAGCCGTTCACGTTATTGGGGAACGCCATTGCCTATTTGGGTAAGTGAAGACCGCAAGGAAAAGAAATGTATCGGCAGCATTGCTGAGCTTCGTACAGAAGCAAATAAATCCGTTGAAGCTGGCTTTATGGATGCCCCTTTACCTGAAGAGGTCGACCTGCATCGCCCTTATGTGGACGATGTGGTGCTCGTCAGCGAAAGTGGACAGAAAATGTTCCGTGAGCCAGATCTCATCGACGTTTGGTTTGACTCGGGGGCCATGCCTTATGCACAATGGCATTTTCCGTTTGAAAACAAGGAAGTTTTTGAAGCGAACTTCCCTGCAGATTTCATTGCCGAAGGTGTCGATCAAACCCGTGGCTGGTTCTTTACACTGCATACCATTGCCGTCATGTTATTTGATAATGTGGCCTATAAGAATGTGATTGCCAATGGGCTTGTGCTGGATAAAAACGGCAACAAGATGTCCAAAAGGCTGGGCAATGCGGTAGATCCGTTCAAAACTTTGGACGAACACGGTGCCGATGCCACTCGTTGGTACATGATCGCCAATGCCAATCCCTGGGACAACCTTAAATTTAACATAGAAGGAGTGGAAGAAGTAAAGCGCCGTTTCTTCGGCACTTTGCAAAATACTTATGCCTTCTTCGCGCTTTATGCCAATCTGGACAGTTTCTCTGCCGATAACATGAGTATAGCGCTTGAAAATCGCACGGAAAGTGACCGCTGGATCATCAGTAAACTTAATTCACTTTGTGCCGAAGTAGAGGCTGCCTTCGAGGCCTACGAACCAACAAAAGCGGCGCGGGCCATTCAGAACTTTACCATTGACGACCTGAGCAACTGGTATGTGAGACTGAACAGAAAACGCTTCTGGAAAGGAGAGTACAATGAAGATAAGCGAGCGGCTTACCTAACCCTTTATACCTGTCTGGAAACCATCGCCCGTCTGGCCTCGCCTATCGCACCGTTCTATATGGATCATCTGTACCGCGATTTGAATGGCAATGCTGCTTCGGTACACCTGGCCAACTTCCCGAAGGCTGACGATTCATGCATCGATAGCTCTCTGGAAGAGAAAATGGCACTGGCGCAAACCGCCAGCTCTTTGGCCCACTCGCTGAGAAAGAAGCATTCGCTTAAAGTGCGTCAGCCATTGTCGAAAATGTTAATTCCCGTACTTTCTGATGACCATAAGCAAAAGTTAATGGCTGTGGAAGACCTTATTTTATCCGAAGTCAACATCAAAACAATGGAATACCTGGACGATGCCTCCGATGTTTTAGTAAAGAAGATAAAGCCTAATTTCAGAAAACTTGGTAAAGTCTTCGGGCCTAAAATGAAGTTGGTGGCAGCAGCTATCAATCAGTTTACCAAAGATGATATTGCGGCCATTGAGCGGGAAGGTTCAATCTACATCAGTCTCGAAGGTGAGCAGGTAGCCTTGACTACCGAGGACGTGGAGATCAGCTCGGAAGATATTCCCGGCTGGAGCGTAGCCAACGAAGGCAGCCTCACCGTAGCCCTTGACTTAACGCTGACAGATGAATTGAAAGCAGAAGGACTTGCCCGTGATATTGTAAACCGACTACAGAACCTTCGAAAAGATATGGGGCTGGAAGTACAAGACAAAATCAACGTAGTGATAGAAAAAGCTGATGGTTTCTTCAATGAGGCCATACTATCAAATAAGCAATATATTTGTGAAGAGACTCAGGCCATCAACCTGCATCTGGTAGCACAACTAGAAGCTGCTGAAGTTTTAGAAATGGATGAGATGCAGGTCAGGGTACAAGTGAAAGTAGCCCAGGTTGCTGATATTTAATTTATAAAAGCGTGAAATTTAAATATACCAGATTTTATCTATTGAGCCTCGCCATCATTATTTTGGACCAGGTTGTTAAATTGTTGGTCCATTATAATATGGATATGGGCCTGGCCGGGCAGATTCCGGTGCTTGGCGACTGGTTTAAACTGCATTACACGCTCAACCCAGGCATGGCCTTCGGCATGCAACTGGGTTCTGAATATGGCAAGCTGGCTTTAACCTTATTCAGGCTGGTAGCCATGATTGGTATTGCCTATTACTTATATGCGCTGGCCAGAAGAAATACTCATCAAGGCCTGCTGTGGTGCATTGCTCTGGTGCTCGGTGGTGCTATAGGAAATGTCCTGGATAGTATTTTCTATGGTGTGTTTTTAGATAATGCGCCTTATGGCTCATCCACTCCATGGTTTCATGGGCAGGTTGTAGACATGTTTTATGTCGATATTTGGGAAGGACGTGTTGCAGAATGGGTGCCACTCTGGGGAGGCGATTATATTGCTTTATGGCCTATTTTTAATATTGCGGATGCTGCTATTTTTGTCGGTGTGACCATCATTTTGATTATGCAAAAGAAGTTTTTTTCAGACAGCAATAATACTCCAAAATCTACTGATACGCGCGAAATAGCACATAATTAGGGCTTTATGAAGAGGGGGAGGGAAAAACATTTTTAGAAATGTGTAAATAAATTTCAAGTTTGTTAAACAACATTTTAAAATATCTGTTCATACTTATACAATGAGTAGTTAAAATTAAATTTAACAAACCATGATAAAATTTAGAAATTTCTTAAACCTTCGTAGTGCCGGCTCATATCTGGCATTGGCAGCGATGGTGGTATTTGCCACCAGCTGTAGTGATGATGATGACACGGGTGTCATTACCCCGGTTCCTGAGCAGAATGTTGTTCAGTACATTGAAGATAGTGACAACCTTAGCTCGCTGGATTTAGCATTAGCAGCAGCAGATTTGAAAGGTACGCTTAGTGGAGCAGGTCCATTTACCATTTTTGCTCCTAGCAATGCCGCTTTTGAAGCGCTTTTAGCCAGTAATGATGAATGGTCTGAGCTAGGTGACATTCCTGCTGATGTGCTTAGCACTGTTTTAACATATCATGTGGTAAACGGCAATGTGATGAGCAATCAGCTTAGTGCAGGTCCTGTAACAACATTACAGGGTGAAGACATTGAAGTTAGTACTATTGGTGGTATTTTACTCAACGGTTCTGCCACTGTAACCAGTGCAGATAATGAGGCTTCCAATGGCGTTGTTCATGTCATTGATGAAGTATTGCTACCACCATCTATTGCCGATGCAGGTGATGACGATGATGACAATGGTGACGAAGAGCCTACCATTGCGCAGATTTTAATTGACAGTGAAGATTATTCCATTTTATTAGATGCAGTTGTTCGTCTGGAATTAGACGGCATGTTCGATGAAGATGGTGATTACACTGTATTTGCCCCTAATAATGCAGCATTTGAAGCGCTATTAGCAAGTAATGGTGACTGGAATTCACTTGATGATATTGATGATGCAACATTAACTGCAGTATTACAATATCATGTTGTTGGCATGAGTGCCAGTGCTACAGATTTAACGGATCTATATGCTGAGACTCGTTCAGTCACTACCTTAAGTGACGAAACACTGTATTTTAGTGTGAATGATGATGGTGTCTTCCTAAATGGAACAACAATGGTAGACAACGCAGATATTATGGCTTCAAACGGTATCATTCACGGTATTAATGCCGTCTTAATGCCACCAATGGAATCTATCGCTGGAATCGCTTCAGGAAATGAGAACTTCTCCATTCTGGTAGCTGCCCTTGCAAGATTGGATTTGGTCGATACATTTAGTGGTGAAGGTGAATTTACTGTTTTCGCACCTACTAATGATGCATTCCAGGCGCTTTTGGATAGCAATGATGAGTGGAATACCTTAGATGATATTAGTGATGAGCTTTTAAGAACAGTTGTCACTTATCATGTAATTGATCAGGTGTATTTTTCTTCAGACCTGGAAAGCACAAACTACGTAATGCTAAGTGGCGAAGAAGCTACAGTAGAATTAGAGGCGCTTACTATTCAGAATGCAGCACTTAACGCTGACTTACTGAATATTCACGCAACAAACGGCGTGATCCACGCTGTTAATGATGTTATGTTACCACCTTCTATTCAGTAATAATTAAGTACTCATTGTAATTGAAAAACCCGGTATAGTCCGGGTTTTTTTATGCCTTTTAGCGTATAATTTGTATCATTACACTGGTACAAGCAGCACGCATTATGCCCTTTATATTAAAGATATCATTGATTGTCCTCGCTATTAGCTTTGGTCCTTTAGGGAAACTGCTGGCCACCGACGGCATGTGGTTGCCTCAGCTTTTAAAGCAATTGAACGAGCAGGAAATGCAGGAAATGGGCATGGAGCTGTCCGCAGAAGATATTTATAGTGTAAATAAGTCCAGTTTGAAAGATGCCATTGTGTCTTTCGGTGGCTTTTGTACTGCTGAAGTGATTTCTGCCGAAGGCTTACTCCTCACCAACCACCATTGCGGATATGGACAATTGCAAAGCCATAGCAACATAGAACATAATTTGCTGAAGGATGGTTTTTGGGCAATGGACAGGCGCAGCGAGCTGCCTAATCCCGGACTGTACGTATCATTTATAGTTCGCATAGAAAACGTTACTGAGTTTTTGCTGGAAGATCTGCAAGACGATTTGCCTGAAGAGCAAAGAGAGCAACAAATTGCCGAACGCTCCAGAGTGTTGATGCAGGTAGCAACTGAAGATACGCATTATGAAGCCAGTATAAAGTCGTTTTATTATGGGAATGAATATTATATGTTCATCACAGAAACCTATCGTGACGTGCGGTTGGTGGGAGCGCCACCGGAAAGTATTGGAAAATTTGGAGGAGATGCCGATAACTGGATGTGGCCCAGGCATACCGGAGATTTTTCGCTTTTCAGAGTTTATACCGCCCCGGATGGCAGTCCGGCGGAGTACAGCGACGAAAATGTTCCACTAAAGCCAAAGTATCATTTACCGATTTCACTGGAAGGTTATCAGGAAGGAGACTTTACATTGGTTTTTGGTTTTCCAGGTAGCACTACGCAATATCTTCCTTCCACTGCTATTGAAAATCTCGTTTCTAAAATCAATCCACACCGTATAAATGTCAGAGAGCAGAAACTGGCCATCATGCAGGCTGCCATGAAAGCAGATGAAACTGTGCGCATACAATATGCTTCGAAATATGCAAGCACTGCCAATGCTTACAAAAAGTGGATCGGCGAAAACAATGGCCTGCAAAGACTTGAGGCGGTTCAAGAGAAAATTGATCAGGAAAGGGCCTTGCAAACTATGATAGACGCGCAGTCCAATAGCAGATTTGATTCACATTTAATTGACAATATCAATGAGCAATATAAAGCTTATTTCGAGTTTGAGTTACCCTATAACTACTTACGAGAATCTGTTTACGGTGTTGAAGCGCTTGCCCTTGCCCGTCGGTTTCACATGCTGACAGAGCGCAATATGAAAACACCGCAGTATGGTAAAATGGTGGAACTATTGGAAGAACAGGTGGTGCAACATTTTAAAAACTATGATCGCAACACTGACCAGCAGCTTTTCAGTACTTTAATGCAATTATATGTCGATAGTCTTGAAAACAAGTTTGTTCCTGCCGAAATGCTGCAAATCCGTGGCGACAGGGACAAAGCGCATACACTTGCTGAGGAATTCTATGAGGAATCAATATTTACTGACAAAGTTACCCTTTGCAAATTTCTGCAAACCCTCAATAAGCAAAGCATCAACCGCTTAAAGAAAGATCCGATCTTTAAGCTGACCAGGGAATTTGACAAAATATATACACATCAGATTGCTCCTGATATGATAAGCCTTGAAAAGGAAATAAATGTATTGCAGAGGAAATACATGGCAGCTTTGCAGCAAATGCACGAAGATAAATACCTGTTTCCAGATGCCAATAGCACGCTGAGAGTCAGCTACGGTACCATTGACTGGTATCAACCCCGGGATGCAGTATATTACAGTCATTACAGCACATTGCAGGGTGTGATGGAAAAAGAAGACCTTTCTATGGCAGAGTTTCAGGTGCCGGAGAAGCTCAAATCACTATACGCTTTGCAGGATTACGGGCCGTATGGGATAGATGGCATGATGCCTGTCGCCTTCACAGCCACCAATCACACGACAGGCGGCAATTCCGGTAGCCCTGTCATCAATGGACGTGGAGAGCTTATAGGGCTCAATTTCGATCGCAACTGGGAGGGAACAATGAGCGATATTATGTACGATCCGGAAATGTGTCGTAACATTTCGGTAGACGTCCGTTACATACTATTTATCGTCGATAAATTTGCCGGTGCCGGACACCTGGTGGATGAAATGACCTTGGTGAATGTGCCGGATGAAATGGGAATAGATTGATAGTAATATTTAATAAAAGCGAATTTCTTTTACAAGATTATCCCCATATTTATCTGCAATGATTTTCAAAATATGTGGTTTGGCCATGTTCAGCTCCTGTCTTAATGGCGCTGAGCTTAACTTGATGTGCATGACCTGCTCTTTAATGAATATTTCTTTGGTACGACTGGCGATGGGCGCACCCATGAGCTCAGGCCAGTCAGCGATTATTTTGGTGTGATCAAACCGGTCTTTAATCCGGTAGGTTGCCAGCATTTCCTGTAGCACCTCCCCTAGCGATGAAGTCTCCGATTTTCTGGATTGAGGTTTTTTATAGCGGTTTTCGCTCATGTTGTGTAATGTCTATTAGCTCCAGCTTGTTTTTTAACGGCGCCAGAATTCTTTCGGTTCTTTCCGGTCGGGCATCGGTCAGAAAAATCTGTCCAAAGCGGTCACTTGCAACCAGGTCCATCATTTTTTGAATGCGCTGTTCGTCCAGCTTATCAAAAATATCATCCAGTAAAAGTAATGGTTTGAATCCTTTTTTCTCCTTTACCACTTCAAAATGCGCCAGCTTTAAAGCGATTAAAAAAGATTTTTGTTGTCCCTGAGAACCAAATTTTTTAATTGGATAGCCTCCGATTTTGAAGCGATAATCATCACGATGTATTCCCTGCTGTGTTCTTTGCAGGTAAATATCTTTCTGCCGATTGGCTTTAAATTCAGCTTCGAAAGTATCCTTTAGGGTATCTGAGCTGTATTTTATTGCAACCGCTTCATTACCATCCGAAATATAGCGATAAAAATACTCGAAAACGGGTACATATGCGATTATAAAAGCTTCCCTTTCACTTGCTATCTTTGCAGAAAGGCGTAGGAGCTGCCTGTCATATACCTCCAGCAAATTATGATCACCTTTGCCTTCGTTGAGCTGCTTTAAAAGGCTATTGCGCTGTTTTAGCTGGTGATTGTATTGCATAAGTGCCAGCAGATAGTCAGCATCAAATTGGGCGATAATACTATCAAAAAATTTTCTGCGAGGCTCGCTGCCCTCTTTGATCAATGCTGTATCGTCCGGGGCTATTAAAACGACCGGAAATCGCCCGATGTGCTCACTCAATTTTTCGTAGGCTTGCTTATTGACTTTTACTTGTTTTTTCTGCCCTTGCTGCATGGCGCATTGCACCAGATAATTTTTCTGCTGAATCGTCAACTTTCCCTTTATCAGAAAGAAGTCATGATGATGTTCGATATTTTGGGTGTCGATATGGTTAAAAGCACTCTTGGTAAGGCTGAGGTAATAAATGGCATCAAGGAGGTTGGTTTTACCGCTGCCATTTGGACCGACTATGGCCGTAATGGGGCTTGAGAATGTCAAATCCAGCGTCTTATAATTTTTGAATTGCAGTAAACTTATATTTTCAAGCCACATAAATTTCTTTGTTCTGCGATTTTCGTTATTTTCGCAATTCATTATATAAATGCAAGCTACAAATAAGGCGGTTTTTCACGAATTTGCCTGAAGAAATATACTAAATATGGCTACTGAAAAAACAAAAAGCAGCAAAAGTAAAGCAAAAGATAAATTCTCCAAAGATACTTATATGGGCTGGTTTGAGTCCATGTTATTGATGCGGAAGTTTGAAGAAAAAGCCGGTCAATTGTATGGGCAGCAAAAGATAAAAGGATTTTGCCATTTGTATATCGGTCAGGAAGCCTGCGTTGCCGGAGCTGTTTCAGCACTGGAAAAAGGCGATAAATACATCACTGCATACCGCGACCACGCGCATCCTATTGCCCTGGGATCTGATCCAAAGAAAATTATGGCGGAATTGTTTGCCAAAGAAACCGGCATCTCTAAAGGAAAAGGCGGCTCTATGCACATGTTCGATAAAGAAAACCATTTTTATGGTGGACATGGCATCGTGGGTGGACAAATTCCTCTGGGTGCAGGAATTGCATTCGCAGAAAAATACAGAAAGACAAAACACCTTTGTGTGACTTATATGGGCGATGGCGCCGTTCGTCAGGGTGCTTTTCATGAAGCGCTGAACATGGCGATGACTTATAAGCTACCAGTTATTTTTGCCATCGAAAACAACGGTTATGCCATGGGTACTTCCGTGGGACGTACATCCAACGTTACTGAGCTTTACAAATTGGGCCAGGCTTACGATATGCCTTCATCACCAATAGATGCTATGTCTGTTGTAGATGTGCACAATGCCTTTGAAGAAGCTGCAGAAAGAGCAAGAAACGGCGAAGGCCCAACTTTATTGGAGCTTCGTACCTACCGTTACAAAGGACATTCTATGTCTGATCCTGCGAAATACCGTACCCGCGAAGAGGTGGAGGAATATAAGTCGAAAGACCCTATTGAGCAGGTAAGAGCAGCAATTTTGGATAAAAAACATGCTACTGAAGACGATTTAAAGAAAATTGAGAAAAAGATAAAAGAAACAGTCGAGGAATGCGTTCAGTTTGCTGAAGATTCTGACTATCCGCATCCTGATGAAGCCTTCAGAGATGTGTATGCAGATGCAGACTATCCTTATATCAAAGACTGATAGTTTTATTTATCATAAATTATCATAAATTTGCTCCATAATTCAAAAACAAGATGGCAAAGTTAAAAGAAGAGCGGAACAAGGGCGGAAATGAGCTGTTGGAGGATCCGGAAGCAATTGCACAACAATTTAGCAAAACAGAAGAGTTTGTAAAGCGTAACCGCACCCTGGTTTTTACTATTGGAGGGGTTCTGGCTTTGGCCATCGCATTGACCTTCGGGTACAAACTTTATGTAGATAACCTTGATCGTGAAGCGCAAAGAGAAATGTTTCAGGCGGTATACTATTTCGAGGCAGAAGATTATGCAACTGCATTGAATGGCGATGGTAATTATTATGGTTTTCTAGAAATCATCGATAAGTATGGTCTCACCGATGCTGGAAACTTAGCCAATTATTATGCAGGTATATCTTTCCTACAGCAAGGCGATTTCGAAACGGCTATTGATCACCTGGGTGATTTTAAAGCGTCAGACTTGCTAGTGCAGGCCCGTGCTTATGCGTTAATTGGTGATGCTTATATGGAGTTAGGTAACTACAGCGATGCTGCCAAATATTACCAGCGTGCCGCTGACCATAATGAAAATGCATTCTTTACACCGGTATACTTGACAAAGGCTGCTTTGGCTTTTGAAAAGCAGGATAAATTCAAAGATGCGCATGATTGTTATGCGAAGATCGTGGACAATTATGCTACTTCGGCAGAATATCAGAATGCCCGAAAACATAAGGCAAGACTAGACCTGCTCGCATCGAACTAAAATTCATTCAAAACATATTTTGAAAAAGGGATAAAGTAAGATGCTTT
>JBGSXH010000625.1:0-3976 GCA_041751515.1 Cyclobacteriaceae bacterium
TTATAACTTCTTCAGGGGACCACTTACCCAAAATTATATTGTTGTACCCTCTATTCAGTCTGATGAAGCGTTTCCTTCTCGAGGAGGAAACTTCACGAGAAATCACAACTTCGAGACGACAGAAATTCAAGGAAATCTTCAAGATCTCTGGCGAGACCTTTATGGTACCGTTCAAGCCTGTAATGATATTTTGGATAATGTGCCAAATATAACGGACCCAACAGTCAACAAGGACCAAATTTTAGGAGAAGCTTTCTTTATTCGTGGTTATGCTTATTTTTATTTGACACGCTTCTACGGTAAAGTACCTTTAGTGGTAGAACCTTCAAAATCAGCTACACAAGATTTTCTTCTTCCCAGATCAGAAGTAGAAATGGTTTATGCTCGCATTATTGAAGATTTACTTGAAGCTGAACAACTTTTGGTTGATAATGCGCAAAATCGGTCCCGGGCCTCCAAAGGGGCAGCAAGAACACTACTTTCTAAAGTTTATCTTTATAGAAATAGTACTGGTGATAGGGAACTGGCATTGGAAAAGATAGATGCCGTACTTGCTGACGGTCAGTTTGTTTTAGTCGAAGCTTCAGAATATGAAAACATATTTAGACCAGGTGCACAAAATTCCAGGGAAAGTATTTTCGAGTTTTCCTTTAGGCCAAACACCGCTCAGGCTGATCACTCCCTGGACACAGAATTTGTTCCATTTCCAAACAATAACCCACCAAGAGTTCTACCCACAGATAAAATCCTAGACCTCTTTTTAGAAAACCCGGATGATATCCGATTTCCAATAGCCCTGGGTAATTTAGATGGCCAATATTATGTAAAAAAATATGAGAGTAATGATGTGGAAGATGCAGCCAGGGGTACACAAGTTGCCAATGTTGTCATGCTCAGACTGGCGGATGTCATTCTTATGAAGGCTGAAATTCTTAATGAACAAGGTAATGGAAATGAGGCGTTATTTTATTTGAATCAAATACGTCAAAGGGCAGGACTTTCTCCCGTAACTGACGCTGGACAGCAGGAATTACGACTGGCTATAGAGGATGAACGTTTTCTGGAATTATGTTTTGAGGGTCATAGGTGGTTTGATCTAATCAGGACAGATAGAGCCTTGACAATATCCGCACCAAGGCTTACCAATCCAGACCGGATTATATGGCCTATCCCAGGAAGAGATATTGATTTGAATCCAAATCTTTTACCTCAGAATCCATCTTATTAACTTAAATCAGTGGAACAGTAAGTCTTACTGTTTCACACAACTTAAATATTATGTCAGAACAAATCACACATATCGCGTTTTTCGATGATATTGCTAATTTGATATCTCACCATCCCGAAATTAATCCACTATTTGCTAAATCAATTAATGCGTATCCAGACCATGGTATAGTAGCTACTGGGTCCCGGGGAAATCACATCCATGCCGTTCCTCTTTTAGAAAAGGCAAAGGACTTAGATGGTGAGAATAAAATGAAGCATATTTCGGTTTCGTTAGGTTGGATTATGCACAGAGCAATAGATCTGGTTACAAAACCAGTATCTCTGGATAAACATCCGGATCTTCTAACTGATCCCAGATTCTCGTCAGATGAAGGCGAAATCTACCATGACGCAGTTACATTTAAAGAAGTTTTTGGAAGCGGGGAAGCAAAACCCGTTTTTAGTGCTTTATTATTAATTCCATTATTGTTGAGCAATGACTTTTCCAAGGATGATTTAAATAAATTTATATACACCGAAAAGTTGGAAGAACTTTTGGCCTTAGGGTTTACAGCTGAAAATTTCGGATTGAATTATAAGGTTTCCCCACCCAAAACCACCGAAGGTTCGGTTGAGGAATTCACATCAGGGTATCAGGAATTCTCAGAAAGGTTAGATACATATGTAGAGGCCTATCATAGGCCTAATGCAGAGAAAGAAGCCCTTTATCTAAACCATTTTAATTTTTATGATCTAGATGATGAAATTATTCAGTTGACAAAAGATTCCAGAAGTGATAAGATTGAGGGGAAAGCATTGGTTCAAGCGCTAGAGAAAGCTAAAGATCAATCTGTCTATAGCAAGGGTTTGGCAAAAGCGTTTTATATGATCAGCAATGCCAGTTTGTTTTTTGAAGGTAATATTTCTAAAGATGCCCTTCATGATGCAATAGAAAATTTTCATCCACCACATAGACTTTAATTGAAATGGAAAGAAGAAATTTTATTAAGACCTCCTCAATGCTTGGATTTATGGGGTTTACGCCATGGAACATAACCTTAGGGTCTAAACCTATCCAAGATAAATCTGGCTATGCTATCGCTTTTGACTATATGCTTCACAGTATTCAAAGAATTGTAAGGGACAGTAAATTGCTCAGTCTTGATGCTGAAAGAGTTATAGTCCCCGACCTGGAGCTTAAAACAGCGGGCAATGCTTTTTTATGCGGTAGGTATTTTCAAGGTAATTTGAATGAATTAAAGGACCTATCTTTTCAGAAAATGAAAGAAAAACCTGAAGATTCCTGGGCCAGATATCAACTTGCTTACTGTTATGGTGCTATAGCAAGTGATGAAATAAGAAAAACTATCAAGCAATCTAATGCTGAGGAAAGTTTTTCAAATACGGGCTCCTCCGCTGTTTTAGATGCGCATATATTAAATTCATTTTATATGAAACAAAGCCTGAAAAATAACTTGGATGTTTCAACTGTTGCCCAATTTCTGAATGCCATTTATACTAGAACTTTGGTTAGATACCATACGCTTAAAGCAAATGAACAATATCCTATGGAATGGATAGAAGAGTCGGTAAAACTTCGAAACTTTTTGCAAAAATATTTTGCAGAGGTGTCGGACAAGTTGGTGAATATTGAATCTTGGCAAATTGACAAATCAATTTTTAACAAGTCTGACACAATTTTTATGGCGTTGGCTCCAGGTAATCACAGAACAGAAATAACCCAAAAGCAATTGGAAAATATAAATGGGTTAGGAAACTCTGCTGTTGCCCAGGGTATAGCGATGGGATTGAAAGCTCTAACAGAAGTATGAAGGAAATTCTAAATAATAAAAAAAATACATGCTGCTTATTACTGACAGCTTCGTTATTTCTAAAGATTTCTGTCAGTATAGCACAAACAAATACAAACCATAAAGAAAGTAATGAAAAAGGAATCACTATTCTAATACTGGGCGACAATAATATACAAAATAGAAGTGACCCAAGGTCGGCATATAAAAACCTTATGCCTATTTTCAATGAAGCTGATGCTATTTTTATGAATTTGGAGGGACCATTTGCAAAAAACTGGAATCCAGCCGTAGAAGAAGATATTCCGCATAAAAATTGGAGCCATTCCAATGAAGATCAGGTATTGGCTTTGGTAGAAGCTGGCGTATCCGCTGTTGGAGTGGCAAATAATGTGACCTATCCATACCAGGCATTATTGAAAAGTTTAGATGTTTTAAAAAGCAATAATATAAAAACTTCCGGTGGTGGATACAATTTAGAAGAGGCCCAAAAACCGGTTATTTTGGAAAGGAAGCATAGAAAAATAGGTTTTATTCAATATGCGGCCACTGTGTATCCGACCAATCATGCTGCAACAGCAACTACACCGGGAATACTTCCCCTATATGTTCATACTGCTTACCAACCCCCACCACAGATAGATAAACCCGGACAGCCTCCAATCGTATTAACCTGGCTAGACGAAGAATCAAAAGAACGTTTAGTAAAGGACATTGCAAATCTTAGGAAAAGCGTTGATATTCTGATAGCCTCCTGTCACTGGGGAGTTTCTGGTACATATGAAGCAGTAGCTTATCAAAAAGAAATAGCATCCCTAATGGTAAAAAATGGAGCTGATTTAGTTTTTGGTCATGGTCCACATAGGTTGCAGGAAATAGAATTAATAAATGGGAAACCTGTATTTTACTCTATAGGACAAGGTGTATTTGATGATCCCTGGAATTCTAGGAATATT
>JBGSXH010000626.1:0-2513 GCA_041751515.1 Cyclobacteriaceae bacterium
AGTTTTAGGGTTAGGAAGATTTGGAAGTTATATAGCAGCACAAATCAGTACGCATCCAAATGTAAATTTTATGGGTGTGGACTTCGACCCTTTTGTGGTCAAAAGCTGGCAGGATCGAGGAAAAACAATGATATATGGTGATATTGAAGATCCGGATTTACTAGAGCATATCCCCTATACACATGCAAAGTGCATTATCATTACAATACCCGACGCGATGTTGGCAACTCAAATTATTCAGCGTCTAAAGGAAAATGGATTTCAAGGACCTATTTATTTGATAGCGAATACCGAAAAAGATATGGAGCAAATGCGTGCCTGCAATGCAGATCAAATACTGATGCCTTACCACATGGCCGCTGAGAATTTCTATCAGTCAATCTTGCTCGATATTTTACAAAAAGAAAAGCAAACTACTGAATTAAACACTTAGCTTATCGGATTGCTCCTTCAAGTGCAGTAGTGCTTCCTGGTAACTTTCCGTAGGCACAAAAAAACTGCTTTTTAATAAATTTATACTTTTTAAAGGATTCAGCAATAAGTCACTTAATGGACTTGCCGGTGCAATGTGTAAAATGTCAGCAATATTATAGCCAAGAAAAAAGTACATAAGTCCCTGGGGTTTTGGCTGAGGGATCGCTGATTTAGCAGGATACTCTTTTTCGTAATAATACAATAAGCTCTGTGTGAGCGCCCTACCTTCCATACTGGTTTTGAAATTTCTTCTGGAGATAGCCTTTTCCAGATGAAAAGCTTCCTTTGGAGAGTCAGGTATTAACCGGACATCTATTCCCAACCAATAAGCAATAATACTCCAAAAATGTAAATAGTCTTTCGACTCTTCTGGTGAAAGGATAAAGCCTAACTCCCTTAAACCTCGCAAAACAATCAATGAAAAGGCAAGGTTTGTTCCCGCCAGATCTTCCTGATTCAATGGTAAGCCCCATTTCATGTCCCATTGAGGATCATGCATAATATGGTATCTGGCAATAGCGTGAATTAAACGCACTTTCAAGACTTCCGCTCTTACCGGCAAAGCCTCACTGAATGCCTTAGGATGAAAAATATTCATCACAAAGGTTGCGGTGTCCAGTAATCTTTTTTCTGGCTGTTGCCTGATTTTATCTGAAAAGTATAGTGCCCTGGCACCATCGGCAGCAGCATAACAGTACGGCAAAGACTTAAAACCAAGTACCAATAAGATCTCCCGGGTATGATTTCTGAAGAAATCTGCTGCTTTTTTTGCTTTGCCAAAATCAGCCCATGAGGGCACAGGCATAAATTGATCGATAAAAAACAGCACATCAGCATGACCATACTGCTTATTGCCAATTAACTTTAAAACATCATAAATGCGCGGAACACCAACGCTTGGTTTTCCTTCGTGAGCCTCAGCAACAATAGCATCGATCAATGGATCGCCTTGTCTTCGCATGCGATCTAAAAATTTTTGCTCGAAATACTGAAACTTACTCATAGTTTTTTCTGACATAATAATGATATAATCAGAGCATTGCTTTACTGATTATCGCTAATGATCTTCTCGGCCGTTCGTCTTCCACTAAGAAAGGCAGCGTTAAGACTGCCATAAAATAGGTGATCGCCAGTCACATAAGTGTTATCTGCTAATTTTAATTCACTCTCCTCAAGCTTTTCTTTAACCTGATATTGATTGGGCAACGCTTCGGCAATATGATAGCTCTTGATGAACTCCCAATCCTTGGTTTCATTTCCAAACAAATTAGTCAATTCAATTTTTACTAGTTGTGGTAAGTCCTTTAGATCATTGACACTCACTGGGGAAATTACAGAAACAGATAATAAATGGGCTTCACTGGCATAGTTTTCAGCTACCTCATCTACAAAACAAAGGTTATTAATCAATTTTAGTTCTGGCGTCAATATTAACCAGGGACCCTGAACGGGTACATGCTTAATTTTAAAATAAAAATTATAAACCGCGGGCTTTTTGTGTTGATTGTCTTCTATTGCTTGTTTGTGTTTGTAGAAGTCAGCTGCAAAGACGACTAAATCTAATTTTTCCTCTTTACCATTTATCAATAAAAGCTTTCCATCGCTCCACTTATCAAACTCAGCATTAAAATGAAATTTCGCACCATTAAGCTGGTCTTTTAGTTGCAGTGGAATAGCTTCCATACCTTTTGCCGGAATAGCAGCTTTGCCTTCCGTAAACATCTTGTATACAAAATCCATCATGCGGCGAGAGGTCTCTAGTCTTTTCTCCAGAAAAATACCGGATAAAAAAGGGCCGAAAAAGTTGCGCATTATGACCGAACTAAATCCATAGGCCATCAATGCCTTGTACGTAGGCATTTCAGTTTGTTTAAAGATATCTTCTGTCGATAACTTAGCAAGTCGCTGCCGTAGTTTTAATAATTTCAGCTTATCGCCTATGGTGCCTATGGAAGAAAATATGGTCTTGAAAATCATGGAAGGATGGCGTAGTGGATCTGCAAAAAAGATCTTCTTCCTATTCACATAGCAAATGGCTC
>JBGSXH010000627.1:0-2965 GCA_041751515.1 Cyclobacteriaceae bacterium
TGCCTGTTAGCGATTCTCCTGATAAAAACTGCTTTAATGCTTTCTCTTTTAACGCTTTAACATCTTCTTGTTTCATAATACTCTAGTCTATAACTTTTAACTTAATTTTCAAAGTTTAGACAGAGTTGAGATTACAGTCTCGATGATACTACGTGGGCGAATGTGTAGAAAGCAGCCTTTCAAGAATTTCGGCAGTAATTGGCTTTTTGACAAACTCTTTAACAGATATGTAGCTTTCAGCAGTGCGCTGCTCTCTTTTGTCGATAGAGTTCGATAGTACCGCGATATTACTATTAGGATGTAAAATGGAGAAGTTAGACTCAAACTGCATAATAAATTCTATGCCACTCATCTGTGGCATATTTAGGTCTACCAGTATCAGGTCGGGGAAAGTTTCACAGCCTTTATGAGCCTCAAGAAAGTTAAGTGCTAAAGTAGCGTTCGATTCCACATGGCATACTTGAATGACATCCACATCTTTTGCAACTTCACTTGCCAAAAAGTTATTGATTTCATCATCATCAATAATCAAAACCTTCTTCATTCAGGAATCTCCTTCTAAGTATTTAAACGTTAATCAAAAAGCGGACTTCAAATATAATTAATTTTATTCTAATTGACCTAGCATTTATTGAAGCTACGCTATTATTGCAAGTAATTAGACTTGTGTCTGCTCAATATAATAAATAATATTTACATCATTTTCCTAAAACTATACATCGGCATGATTTTGTATTGATAGAAAACTTCAGCTGTCAGGGATATTCGTATATTGGTAGGCAAATTCAAAATCAATCCTTCCCAAACACTGGTTGGTCAATTCAGTCATGATAAAAAAAGTATTAAGCTTTAAGGTGCTTTTGCTCATAACCTTTACGATTATTCTTTTGCTTACTATAATAGGCCAGGTGATCATGCAGGGTTTTTTAAAACAGCAGTCGAAGGACATTACTTTTATCAATCTTAGCGTAAATCAATTAAAGCTCAGTCAGGCCATTACCAAGAATGCTGTTTTGATTTACACTCATGCCACTGAGCCAACTGAGCTTGACCTTTTCGCCCAGGCACTTCAAAGTTCCTTGAATCAATTTATCCCGAATCAACATTCTTTGTTGATGGCGGGAGAAGAAAGTGAAGCTGCACCGAAGTTGCAGCTACTTCTCGAAGAAATCGAATTGCCATTTCAGGAAATTCAGGAATCCGGATTATTGCTTTTGCAGCAGCAGAAAAGGAATAGAATACGTAATCAGGCAGCTAACATTTTAAAGCATGAGGCTGCCTACGTTATGTTAATGGAAAATATTGCGGCTGAGTTGAAATCAGCTGGTGACATACATAATAGAAAAATCACGGTTTTCCGTACCGTATGGGCGCTTTTAATCGTGTCTGTACCGCTAATTTTTATTTTTTATGGTTATAAAAAGGCTTTCAAGAAGCTGTCAGAGTCATATAAATCTGTAAATAAGCTGAATGAAGCGCTTTCTGAATCGAGTAAGAAGCAGCAGGAAGGAGAGCATCAGTTAAGGGCTAATTTTAAGGCATTGCAGGATTTGCAAAATGCTTATGCTGAAAGTGTTGATAAATACCGCTTAATATCCACACATGCTACAGATTTGATTATTCTCTTAAGCCCGGAGCTTATATGCGAATATGTTTCCCCGAGCATAATGGAAATGATGGGATATACTGCCGAGTCCTTAACGGGACATAGTATATTTCATTTATTTGTACCAGAAGATATTCAAAAATCAGACGGTTCATCGATATTTTTTTTTGAAGGATTACACAAAATTTGTCACACGCAGGTAAAACGAAAAGATGGTATTAAAATATGGCTGGAAGTAAGCTTTCGCATCTTTCAGGAAGCTGATAAGAGGCAGCTACTCATATCCGCTCGTAATATTACGAAGCGGAAGAAATTGGAGCTTTTACTTCGTGAAGTGCAACATTTGGCAAAAGTAGGAGGCTGGGAATATGACCTGGAAACAGGCATGGTATATGGCACACAGGAGATTGGGAAAATCTTTGAAATTGATGGTTCTCAGGTCATTACCTTCGAACAGGCGCTTGGATTCTTTACTAAGAGCTCTCGTAACCTGATAAGAAGGGAGCTGAACCAGGCATTTGAATATCGAAAAAGCTGGGATCTTGAGCTATGCCTGACCACCGCTAAAGGTAAAAAACGATGGGTGAGAACGGAAGGTCGACCTTATACCGAAAACGGTAAAGTTTATAAGCTATCGGGCACCTTGCAGGACATCACAGAGAAAATTCATTTTGAAGAACTAATCTTGCGGAAGCAGAATGAATTGAGAGCTTTTGTCGAAAATGCCCCCGTGTCTATCGCCATGGTAGATAATGAAATGCGCTATAAGGCCGCAAGTGCCAAGTGGTTTAAATCATTTAACCTGGACCATCGGGATGTTATAGGTGAAAACCATTACAATCTCTTTCCAGATATTCCGGCAGCGTGGCGTGAAGTGCATCAGCGATGCTTAAATGGCGCTGTCGAGAAGCATGAAGAAGACCGGTACGATAAGGCTGATGGCTCCGTAGAGTGGATAAAATGGGAAACCAGACCTTGGTACGACATAGATGAAACGATAGGTGGGTTAATCATGCTGTCGGAAATAGTAACCGATAAAAAGCTTGCAGATGAAGCCTTGTTACGGCAACAGAAACGCATGGGATCTTTCTATAAGATAGCCTCAAATGTAAAGGCTAATTTATCTACCTTAATCAGTCAGGTGCTTTCTACAGCCAAAGCTTCATTAGAAACGGATACTGCCTTGTTATTGAAATTTGAAAAAAATAGATTAAATGTCATAGATAGTGATTCAAATAAGTTGGATGTAAAACCAGCTGATATGCTGGAGGAGGAACATTTTATCTGCTGGCTACCCTTTGAGCAGGAAAGTCTTTATGAAATTCAGCAATGCGCTTCGTACAATGCGGAAGAGGCGCT
>JBGSXH010000628.1:0-3269 GCA_041751515.1 Cyclobacteriaceae bacterium
GGTGTTATTTTGATAACAACCAAAAGCGGAGCATCAAAAAGAAAACCTACAGAAATTACATTCAATCAATCTTATTTTTCAAATACTGCTGCATCTTTGCCAGATTATGGCCAAGAGTATGGTAATGGTTTTCAGCAACAGCCAGGGTTTTTCTTTTCCAATTTTGGTCCAAGATTAGACCAGGGAATTACAGTGAATCATCCCGTGGCAGGTTCTTCAGTAGCTAATATAAGAAACGCATTTCCTGAGTTTTTTGATGCTGACGGAAATCCTATTCGTTATGATTATCGCGCTTATGAAGATCCTAGTACTGCATTCTTTAGAAGAGGCAATATTCACAATACCTCATTACAATTGTCGGGCTCCTCTGATAAAACAGGTTTTAATGCCAGTTTTGGCTATACCAATGAAGAAGGCTTTATTCCTAATAACAATCTGGAAAAGTTTAATTTTGGTTTGGGGGTACAATCTGCCATTACCGATAGGCTTACTGTAAATAGTTCATTTACCTTTGCCATTACAGATGTCACTTCGCCTCCGGTAAATGCCGCCTTTGGAAGTGGTCCTTCAGGGGGTATTCCATCAATATTTGCCCATGTGCTCTATACTCCTCGTTCAGTTGACCTTGCCAATTTGCCATTTGAAAATCCATTGGACAGGAGTTCGGTATATTTTAGAGCAGGCAATGATATTGTAAACCCCCGATGGGCTGCGAAATATTATGCTAATACCAGCAGTGTAAGCAGGTTCTTTAACTCTACATCGCTAAACTATGATATCAGTGAAGACTTTTCACTAACATATCGCATTGGTTTGGACACTTACAATGAAACCCAGGAAGTAAAACTTAATAGAGGTGGTCCTAGTGCCAGTGTCGCTGTTCAAAATGGCTATTACAGAACAATCGATATTCAGAATACGATATGGAATCAGGATTTAATTTTGAATTTCAATAGAGATCTTTCCGACCGTATAGGTTTGAGTGCATTGGTCGGTGGAAACTACCGGTACGATCGCTACATGCAGAATGGTATTGCTTCTGTAGGACAGTTGGCTTTCGACCTGTTCAGACATAGTAATTTTTCAAATTCAGCAGCCAGAGACGCTTTTAGTGGCAATCCTTTGAATAGATCTGAGGAACAAATAAGAATGGGCCTTTACAGTCAGGTCACTTTAGATTTTGACGATTATTTGTTCTTAAATATCTCTGCAAGAAACGACTGGACCTCCACAGTAGAGCCTGAGAACAGAAGAATTCTGTATCCTGGAGTTTCTTTATCGTTTTTGCCGACAGATGCTTTTGACATCTCTTCAGCAACATTAAATAACCTAAAACTTAGACTGGGCTATGGTACTTCAGCAGGATTCCCGAATCCTTACGCAACAAGAACTGTCATTGCCCAGAATACAAGAGGTTTCGAACGCGGAGATATATTTGCAACGCAGTCAATGGATTCAACCCTTGGAAACCCAAATTTGCGTCCCGAGCTTATTGAGGAATATGAGTTTGGGATTGAGTCCGAGTTGTTTAATAATAAACTGAGGTTCGATTTCTCTGCTTATGAGAAAAATACCAGAGACTTGATCACGCTTGCACCGATTGACCCTGCCACAGGTTTCACTGAAACAGCCTTAAATATTGGCAGAATCAGAACAAGAGGGATAGAGTTTCAGGCCACAGTGGTGCCTTTTTCAACTGCGGGAGGCTTTACCTGGGAATCTGTCGTCAACTACGGCATGTACAGAACGGTGACGATGGAGCTTGGCGGCGGTCTTGAAGAAATAGTTATCGCAGGACGCCCGGATATAGGTAACTTTGCCATCGAAGGACGACCTTTCAATATCATTAAAGGTACCGGGTTTATCCGAGACGAGGCTACTGGCCAGCCCGTAGTATTGCCAACAGGTGATTATGCTACTGCATCGGAGCTGGTAGAGTTGGGGGATCCCAATCCGGCATGGACAGGTTCCTGGATCAACACCTTTCGTTATAAAAACTTCAATCTAAATGTGATGATGGAGTATCGGCATAAAGGCGTTATTATGAGTAACACAGTTACTGCGACTTTAGCAAGAGGTGTAACTAAAGATCCGGTAGTAGATAGAGAGATGACCTTTATTTTGCCTGGTGTAAATCAAGACGGACAGCCCAATAATGTTCAGGTAACAGCTTCTAATTATTTCTTCAACAATTACCATACTGGACCTGATGAGTCTAATGTCTTTGATGGCAGTACTTTACGACTCCGTGAAATTTCTTTAGGGTATGATTTGCCTGTAACTATACTGGAAAGAACGCCATTTAAAAGAGCTTCATTTGCGCTAAGTGGCACAAACTTGTGGTTTAGAGCCTTGAATTTTCCCCCAAACATGAACTTTGATACTGATGTGTTGGGATTGGGTGTTGGCAATGGCCTAGGATTCGACTTTGTAACCGGCCCAAGCTCAAGAAGAGTTGGGGGTACCTTAACGCTTACGTTTTAACCATTAAATGTCAAATTTTATGAAATATAAATTTTACAGCTTAGTACTTGGTTGTTTACTGGTGGTAAGCTCATGTGATTTGGACCTATTAGATGATCCAAATGTTCCGACGATCGACAATGCTGCGCCAGAACTTATCGTCAACCAGATTCAATCAGATTTTGCCTTGTTCTTCAACCAAACAAGTAATATAGGAATGCGACTCACTCGTATGCTCAACCAACCTTCCAATAATTATGAGCAGGCATGGATTCCACAATCATTTAACGTAATCTGGACGAATGCCTATAGTAATATCCTTAACGATATAAATTTTCTAGAGGAGCTGGTTGAAGAACGGGAAATAAATAATGATCGTCATTTAGGTATTGCCAGGACCATAAGAGCATATGTATTAATGACCCTGGTCGATCATTTTGGTGAAGTGCCCTGGAGTGAAGCGCTTGATCCCACAAACTTCAGCCCTAATGTAGATGGAGGAGAGGCAGTTTATCGGGCAGCCTTTGAGTCTCTACAGGCTGCACGCGCCAATTTTACTTCTGATTTGCCCCCATTGCAGCCGGTTGATTTGTTTTATGGCAATGATGCCAATAAGTGGATTCGCTTAATCAATACATTGGAGCTTAAGTATCATCTGAATCGCAAACTAGTAGATGCTGATGGTAGCAGAGCTGCGATCAACGCCCTTATTGCTGAGGATAACTTTATACGGGAAGGTGATGATTTTGCATTTCAATATGGTACAAGCCTTAACGATCCTGATTCAAGACATCCTCGTTTTGCTT
>JBGSXH010000629.1:0-2602 GCA_041751515.1 Cyclobacteriaceae bacterium
GTTACTGGTCAGATTTATACGGACAGACTTGCCGGAGAAAAATTCAGAAGTGCTGCGCAAGGACTCATTACTTTAGCAACTTATGGCTTTGGTATGCTCATTGGTTCATTACTGGCAGGCTTTGCAGTCGATTTATGGCAAACACCTACCGGACATGAATGGCAAGTCATCTGGCTGATTCCCGCCGGGATTGCTGCAATTGTATTTATTGCATTTATATTATTTTTTAAAGACAATAAAAAAGAAAGCTGGCCTGAAGAAGCGGTTGATGCAAGACAAAAACAGCATCACCTTGCAAAACAACCTTAATATCCATAAATTCCATTACTAATTTTCAAGGAGTAACGACGAACCACTCTATGGGCATAACAAACAATCGAAGAGCTGCGCTAAAGAAGACCATTGCGGGATCTCTATTTCTTGGCGCCATGCCCTATTTTTCCTTCTCAAAGCCCATAGTAAAACCCCTAAAAATGAATCAGAATTTCAAGCATTCCGTTTGCAGATGGACTTTCAACGATTTGCCGCTGGAAGCACTTTGTAAAAGCATCAAATCTATTGGCTTCAATGCCATTGATCTGGTGGGACCAGAGGATTGGCATATTTTGAAAGAGCATGGCGTGGAAAGCTCTATGTGTAATGGCGCAGAAATTAGTCTCGAGGAAGGCTGGAATCATACGGAATTTCATGATACACTCGTTAAGAACTATACGACCATGATTCCTAAGGTAGCGGAAGCCGGTTATAAAAACCTCATTTGCTTCAGTGGCAACCGCAAAGGCATGGATGATGCTGAAGGCCTGGAAAATTCAGCAAAGGGATTGGAGAAAATAATGCCGTTGGCACAAAAACATGGCATTATTATACACATGGAATTGTTAAACTCTAAAGTTGATCACCCTGATTATATGTGCGATAACACCCCCTGGGGTGTTGAGTTGTGCAAACGATTGGCTTCGGATAATTTTAGATTGCTATATGACATTTACCATATGCAGGTTAACGAAGGAAATATTATCGAGACAATTCAGGAAAATGCAGTATATTTTGGGCATTATCATACGGCAGGCGTACCTGGCAGGAATGAGATTGACGATAGCCAGGAGTTAAACTATCCTGCCATTATGAAAGCCATCGCCGCTACAGGTTTTGATGGGTATGTTGCTCAGGAGTTTCTGCCAACAAATGAAAACAAACTGGCTTCTCTCCAAAAAGCAATTGCAATTTGTGAAGTTTAAATTAATCATTTCGTAATACAGATAAATATTAAATGGCAGCAGCGCAGGAATTTGATGCAATCGTAGTCGGCTCAGGCATAAGTGGTGGATGGGCAGCAAAAGAACTTACCGAAAAAGGGTTGAAAGTACTTATGCTGGATAGAGGGCAGAACATTGAGCATATCAAAGATTATGATAGTGCCACTAAACACCCATGGGAAATTCCACACCGCGGCAGGAATACCCAGGAAATGATTCAGGACCACCCTGTCCTGAGGAGAGATTATATGCTCAACGAGGCAAATCTCAAATTTTGGGTGGACGAAAAAGAAAGTCCTTATGTTGAAGAAAAACCATTTGACTGGTACCGTGGCTATCATGTAGGTGGTCGTTCGCTCATGTGGGGACGGCAAAGCTACCGCATTGGCGATATCGATTTTGAGGCCAATGCCAAAGACGGATTGGCCACCGATTGGCCCATCCGCTACAAAGATCTGGAACACTGGTATACCCACGTAGAAAAATTCATTGGCGTCAGTGGTGCAAACGAAGGAATGCCACAACTGCCGGATGGACACTTTCAGCCAGCAATGGAAATGAATTGTGTGGAGAAAGATGTTGCTGCCCGTGTCAATGCACACTATAATGGCGATCGGCGTATCATTATGGGACGAACTGCCAACTTAACTGAGGCCAAGGAAAACCGTATGCGCTGTCAGTACCGCAACAAATGCTGGTTGGGTTGCCAGTATGGCGCTTACTTTAGCACGCAGTCTTCAACCCTTCCTGCAGCCATGAACACCGGCAACCTGACTTTACGACCCTACTCTATCGTGATGCAGGTACTGTATGACAAAGACACCAAAAAGGCTACCGGTGTGGAAGTGCTGGATGCCGAAACCAACGAAATTATAGAATATAAGTCCAAAGTCGTCTTTCTCTGTGCTTCAGCATTGAATTCTACCTGGATACTCATGAACTCAGCAACTGATGTTTGGCCTGACGGGCTGGGCAGCAGCTCCGGAGAATTGGGACATAACCTGATGGACCATCATTTCCGATGTGGAGCTGCCGGTGATGTAGAAGGCTATGAAGATAAATATTACTATGGCAGAAGGCCTAACGGTATCTATATTCCCCGCTTCCGAAATCTTTTTGGAGATAAGCGAGACTATATCCGCGGCTTTGGCTATCAGGGTGCTGCCAACCGCAGCAGCTGGCAACGTGATGTTGCCGAAATGGGTATAGGTGCTGATCTTAAAAAGACGCTTACCGAACCCGGCTCCTGGAATATGGGAATGACAGGCTTCGGAGAAATACTCCCCTATCATGACAATAAAATTACGCTGGACAGCAATACCCGAGACAAATGGGGGCTTCCGGTG
>JBGSXH010000630.1:0-8358 GCA_041751515.1 Cyclobacteriaceae bacterium
TACCACAGAGGATAAAATGGCTTTGTCGCCTATTTTTTTACGGATAAAATTAATATTGCTTTTATACGCTGACTTCTTCAGCTCTATTCTCGAAGAGTGTTTTACCATTGTTTCTTAATTTCCAGCCAGGTATATGCTTTACCCCAGCTTTCCCTTGCTAGTTTGCTGACCTTTTCAATAGCTTCCGCCGGAATGTCGAGTGTTCTCTGGTGTGCTTCCAAATTATTATAATGAAATGCATACACTCTGGCGGCAAAGTGATGTAAAGGTAGAGAGGACTCACCAGGGTGCTCACCATTACCGTAAACAGAGGGTTTAATTTGCTGGCCCCAGTCTTGTCGACCTTCGTTATTAGGATTGAGGAAATAAGCTCTTAACTCACCTTTTTCCGTCTCATCTACGCGAAGCAGCGAAACAGCATGAAAACCCAACATTTCTCCTTTTGCAGAAGTAATGAATATTCCTACCGGATTAGGGTAAACCAACCGATGACCACCGTTGAATTCCGGGTGACACATGGCGTAGAATATACGCATGAAACCGTCAAAATCGACAATAGCAAAAGAAAGATTATCGTAAGCTGAAGCAAAGCCTATCTGAATCCACTGTCCATACAATGCAGGATTTACCCATTTGTGCGGATCTTCGCCACGACCGGATGCTCTACGCATCATTTCGTTATAAATTTTGTCCAACATCGGAACCAGCGTTACAGAAACGGCATCAAGGTTATGATCTAAATTATGGACCAAACCTACGGCAGAAGTACTGTATTTGATTTCCTCTCCTTCGAAGCGGAAGCTGAGGTCATTGTGCTCAGCGGCTGTCTGCACCATGTGAATCAGCTTGGCTGGAGCATGTTGGCTCCACATGCTGATGCCACGGGCACTCTGACATGTCGGGTTATTGCCCTGACCAACGCCGAGGGGCTGGCCTAAAATGCGCAGCAGTGATCCTATTAAATACTGACGGGCAGAGATTTTTTCATGTGGTGTTCTGGTAGACTTAAAAATTCTCTTTTCAACTTCCGGATGAATCTCAATATTCATCAAGTTCGAAAGGCCTGATCTTACCGCCTCACGTGACAGTACGCCATTTTCCATCATTTTGGAAAGGCCATAGATACACTGTGCATTGTATGGATGAATTGTCTCAAGAATTAATTCAGAGACATAATCGGTAAGTTCGTTCCATCTTGCTTCGCCTGTTGGGTTGAGGCCAAGGCAGGCAGGTACAGTTTTGAGATGATTTTCTTTTATCAGAAATGTTAGCAGTACAGCCTGGTATTGACTTACCAACCCAAATTCCAACATGCTTTCACCCATTGCTTTGGCTTCAGCATATAAGGTGCTGTTATCTAACGTTGCTATAAACTCTCTGTATTCGTTAAAGTCTTTGCCAACGCTGCCTTCTGTAGGCCGGTAAATGGTGCGTTGTAAATTGAGTAAGGCAACATCTTCAGGTTTTTCCGGATTGAGCTCAATTTTGTCCTTCACCATAGCAATGATCTTACGCTGCTTTTCAGTAACCACAGGCCTCTGAGCACAAATTAGTGTGAGTTCCTCCGCGAGAGCCCCTTTGATAGTGTCGAAACTGGTATGCTTTGAAAGAAAATTGAATAGGCCATGCACTTTATTCAGTTCATGCTCATTCATCACTAACCTGGTCTCCTCCTGAGGATCATTGAAGACAAATTCCAGATTAGCCACAAAAACTTCCTGAATATAATGCTCAGCATCATCCTGTGATACTACTTTAGAGGGCATGTCGCCTTTGGCAATGGCCAACATGCGCAGTTCGCTCAATAGCTCAATCGTAGAATTAGGATGGCCACTTTTATAAGTGCCGTTTACTAAGCTTGGTACAAGTTTGGAAGGGTCGGCCCATGCCGAACCTTCGAAAATGCCAGCTTCAGTTAATTCTGGAATACGACCGTAAACTTCGGCAATTCCTTCTTCAGATACGGTTAATAAATCGATCTGTCCCATCACTTTTTTGGCCTTTTCAGGTCTGGTCAGCACTGTTGCTGCTGCGAACTCTGAAAATACCTCATCAAACCTGTTGTTCACTTGTTTAATCTCTGCCTGCTCTAACATAAAAAAATTTGAGGTTTCAATTCCTCTTTAAAAATAAACTATTTGTAATAAAACGAAACCTCTCTATAATAGAAAGGTTTCGTTTTGAAAATATTAACGATAAATATTAATCAATGATAAAAATCTACATTTTCATAATGTAGCAATAGCTCCTTCATTCTGTCCGGGTCCTCTCCTTTAAAGTTTACGGTTCCAAAATGGTTCCCAAAACCTGCTCTGTCACTCACTTTTTGCGTAGTTAACGGCGGAATAAGATTATGATCCAGGAAGTAGGACTCCTCTTTCAATTCTTCCGGAATTTCAAGTTTCGATATGGTATGCTTTTGCGGGTAAATCATCACATTCCCATAAAACTGATCCGGTCTGGCATTTAACGGAGGAAGAATTTCATTCAGTTCTTCTTCAGTAAGGTTGGGGTCATGACATAGCACGAATGCGCCCAATGCATCAAAACCATAAGCTTTGCCACAAAGTTCAAGAATATGACCACCAGGAATTCTGCAGGCCACTTCACCAAAGCTCAACTCATCATTTTCTGTAAGAAACCACTCTGGGTGGATCATACCATATTGTATACCGAAAAGGTCTACCAATTTCTGCATTTCTTTCAAAATACGGTCGCGACGACTGTTGAGGTGACGGCCTTCTGGAATAAAGTTAGAGTAGCCTAACTTCACATATTCAGTAATATTAAGAAAACGTATTTTCCCACCATGGATAAACGCCTCACAAGAAAACTCAGTTCCTGGCAAATGACTTTCTGCGAGACAAGGGAAGTCGCTTTCCTGACATTTTTCATCAATGTCTTGCTGCGACTTTAACAATCGGTGTCCGACAGTTCCTGCGGCAGAAAATGGTTTAATGTGTACCCAGCTATCGTCTTCGCCATCTATTTGCAGATTTGCCTGATTCAGACGCTTCATGAAGCTTTTCACACCTTCCTTATTATAAACTTCTTCGAATAAACCCACCCGTAAGCCACCAATCAAAGCTTTACGCTTCATCATCGCCTTGTTTCTAAATAGAAATGCACGATTAAGTACACGAGGGTCATTACGATATATAGAATTTAAGGCTCCTGCCCATTCTACAGTTTCTTCAAAAAGCGGTACAGCGACATCGGCACCATAAGGCTTAAGTTTTTCGTTCAGGTCAAGGGAGTTGGACGTATCGCTCCATTCATCGAACTGATAAGCTACAAAAGGGATGTCATTCTCCTTAGCATAACTTTCAAAGTCAGGGAAAGAAACTACTACAAAAGGTTTGTTGAGTTTTTGCATACTTTCTATAACGGGTAAACTCCAACCCATAAGTGCAAAGCAATTTGCCATGTTAGTTCGTTTTTTGGTATGCCTTAATGTAATAAAATTGTCTACAAAAGCAAATTTAAATCGATATGCTTTCAAAATAGCTTCATATTTAAAGATAAAAGCACTTTTTACAAGCCTAATTCACTAATCATCTATGTAATATTTGGGCATGTTGAGCTTGAATTAAAAACTTTTCCGTAAGTCCGAAAGCTCAGCGTAAGGCAATTGCTCAAGCAGACAATCGCGGGAGGTGATGGGTACTTTCCAATACCTGATTGTATTTACTTTAGTAGAATAGGATTGGGTGATTTTGATTATATACGGTGTAAGTTCAAAACACCTGGCACCGCAACCCATACAATACAAGTGCGAGTCATGCAATTGCGCCAATACAGTTCACATGAGCGTTTAGCATCGTTATGCACATGTGTTCTTTATTTTCATTTTTCCGTTTGGTAAAACAGAGGAGCAGCACAATGCACTCACAGCAGCAACACCACTGAAAAAAATGTCAAGGCAGATCTCAAAGTGGGTTTTGATCGGGTAAAAGCATTTGCCAGCACACCCATTTTGACTTACGCAGGCCTTTTAATCATTGCGTTATTTATATCTTTCCAAACTGTAGACCGCAAGATTCAGGCTAAAAAGGCAGCTGAGTTGTTGGCCGCGCCTCAGTTGGCCGATGTATATGAGATAAAGGATAGTGAAGGCAATTTCTCGCTATTAACCATTGAAGCTATCGCAGAGGATTCGGTCAATATTGTTATCAGAAATTTAATGAGCACGAAAAGAGCAGGACTGAGTAAAATAAAATCGAAAGGTCGAATGGCTTAAGACATGGCCGAGTTTACCGTGGTCAAAAGTCAGTTTGAAAAAATGCACTCAGAGTGAAAAGTTCTCGCCATCGAAAGAAAATAACTACTAATGCTATGTGAGCTGGCGTTTAAAAAAACTCTTGGGTAAAAATGATTAAATGCTGCAAAACTGACACATTGTCCGTACGCAATTTAGTTAGTGCCCCGGTTACTATTTTCTTATCAGAAGCATCTATTTACATATTTTAGCATTTAATTTTAGTACTATGATACTTTATGGCAGTAAAGCAAAGCATCTCTCTACAAAGATGCTACAGTTCAGATGCAAGTCCTGCGGCCAGGTAGATAAGGTTCAGTTAAGTGTGTACCAACCCTATATTCACTTATTGAAAGTTCCTCTTTTCCCTACAAAAAAAATAGGCATTGCTTTATGTACGCAGTGTGGTCATATAACAGACAACTCAAATTTTAATGCAGATCTGAGCACCGGCTTCAATAGAATAAAAAGTATTATTTCCACACCGATTTGGACGTTCGCAGGTGCATTCCTCATAGTTTTATTTGTGAGTGCAACCGTTGTTTACGAAAGCATACAATCAACCACCGCTGATAAGCACATTAAAAGCAATAGGAAGGAAAATGTCTACAAGTTTAAAAATAAGGACGGAAGCTACTCTCTTTATTCTATAGACAGAAATGCTGCAGACACAGTTTATGTACTTGTAAGCAAAAACGCACCAATATTTGACGTCAATATGGATGTCAGCAGCAGTGAAAGAAATGCTGGCTATACTTTACAGGCTTACCCAATTTTGCATAGCAGTCTGCGTACAATTTATGCCGATTAAGCATCAGTCAATATCAAGATGAGCTATTTTTCGGCGGAACTTAGAACTTTCTTGCTGGAGAACTGATTCAGTAGCAAGCGAACATTCATTAACAATTATTGTAATAATCTCCTGACGGCATCCCTCCCTGGCGGCTTGCCATACTGTGGGTACCTGCTTTTTTTAATTTTATCTCGGCCTATCGCTATTATTCATATCCAGGATCATGTAGTGCACAACTTAGTTTCGCAGAATGTAAATTACACCACTTCATTTGCAGAACTCATACCGTATAGCAGCTGTTTAATTCACTGGAAGTATGCAGCATTATTTTAATTTTGCTCAAAGGATTGTACATTCAATAAAAAGCTGAAGGATAAACTGCCATTCATGAATATACTGCTAATAGAAGATGACCACACACTCAGTCAAAACATAAGTGAGGCATTAAAGGGAGAAGGCTTCCATTCTGAAGTAGTTTTCGATGGTATGCTTGCAGAAAAAATGCTGAGAAAAACGCAGTTTGATTGTATTGTCATGGACGTAAACCTGCCTGGCAAAACCGGCTTCGATCTATGTAAAGATTTTCGAAAGTTTAATACGTTCACGCCAGTAATTATGCTCACAGCCTTTAGTGAGCTCGAAGATAAAGTGCATGGATTCGATTGTGGAGCAGATGATTACCTCACAAAACCATTCTACATGCGGGAGCTGCTGCTAAGAATACACGCCTTAATTAAAAGGAATAAATACGCCAACCCAGCTGCCCCAAGCGATTCCATACTTGCTGCGGAAGATATACTGCTCGATGATGCAAAGAAGAAAGTCTTTCGGCAAGATAAAGAGATTATACTTACACCAAGGGAATACCAAATTTTATTGATGCTGATGGAAAGGAAGGGTGAAATTGTCTCCAAAGCCGATTTGATAAAAGAAATATGGGGAAGCTCCTTCGATGCCAATACCAATACGATTGAAGTATATATTAACTTTTTACGCAACAAGCTAGATAAGCCTTTTGAGAAAAACACCATTAAAACAAAAATTGGGTATGGCTATTATCTGGATATACAATAATGTTTATACCAGGCAATTTACAGCCATATCGGATGCGTAACCCACACAGTATTCTATTGGAATGAAAATACGAGATAAAATACTGATTTACTTCTCAATAACAGTCATAGCCTTAATGGCTGTCTCATTTTCTATTGTATATATTCTTTTTTCAGAGTACAGGGAAGAGGAATTTCAGCAACAACAAAAAGAAAAAATAAAGTATACCATACGTTTCATGGCGGACTACAAAGCCATGAGCGAAAATCTTGCGGAAATCATGGATGAACTTACCATTCATGACTTTTACGATGAGAAAATGCTTGTTTTTGATGCTGACCAGCAAATCATTTTTTCCAGTATTGATGATTTACCCATTCCCGATTATGAGAAAATTCTGGAGAATATATCTCCTGAAACGCAATGGTTTGAAACCAAGGACGGCGATTACGATATTGTGGCTATTTATACAGAGAATAATGGGCAAAGCTATTATGCCATTAGCAAAGCTTATGATGCTTTTGGTTATACCAAAATGAATTTCCTTCGGTATGTATTGGTAGCTATCTTTTTCACTATTGCAATAGTGGTGATCTTTATCTCCTTATTTCTATCTAATAAAATATCTAAACCTATCACATTGCTGGCAGACAATTTAAATAAATATGATCTAAGCAGCGAGCGTGCTCAGGAAATTGTCGTTGAAACCTCCTCCTACGAACTTAAGCAATTGACAACCCGATTTAATGATTTGCTGCGAAGGACAAATAAGGCCTTTGCCTTTCAGAAACATACAGTCCACCACATTTCACATCAGCTGAAAACGCCCATTGCAGTATTGGTATCGGAGCTGGAAAAGGTAAAGAACCTGTCAACAATGGAGGACGTGAATGCCAGAGTTCAAAATCAGGTGATCAAAGCAAAGTCTCTGGGAGGGATTATAGATGTATTACTGGAAATATCCAAAATCGAAGCGGGACAGGAAATCCGTAAAACCCCGACTAGGATAGATGAGATGATATTTGATATCATTGAAGAGCTTAATATCATTTATCCTGAGTTTCACTTCGAATTAAACTACATGCACGAAGAGATGGACGAAAGTAAGCTTATTGTTAATCTGAATCTGATTATGATGCGACAGGCCATGCAAAATCTGCTGATTAATTGCATTGCTTATAGCAGTAATTCCAAAGCTGAAATTAAGCTGGACTCCTCCTGTGGCGTATTAACCATACGAATCATCAATTTCGGCAAAGCCATATCCATCACAGAGCAGCAGCACCTTTTCAATCATTTCTTTCGAGGGGAGAACAGCTTGGGAAAACAAGGGTTTGGCCTGGGGCTCGTCCTTACAAAAAAGATTATTGAACTCAATTCGGCTACAATAGCCTATTTCAATCCTGAAGATAACGTCAACATTTTCGAAGTTTGCTTTCCTTAAGTTAAACTTTATCAGCATTAAGCTCTTTTTAAGCTCATTTAGATGAATTTTGTATCGTAACAAAATGCGTCTAAATGCACATAAGATTATTTTTTGCCTTGGTATTCAGCACGATATCGATCAGCAATCTTCTGGCACAGGAAAGAAGGAATGTAATTGATACCCTGACTTACGAAACACAGTCAGGCTTGCCTATTGCCGCCTCTAAAATTTATTTCACCGATTCAAAGTTTACTATTTCCGGTTATGGAGAGTCAAACTTTATCAATTATATCGGCGAAAAAAATACCCAAAGTGATGACCTGGAATTATACATGACCAATATGCAGCGGTTTGTAGCTTATGCAGCATATAAACCAAAAAAGTGGCTGGTATTGTATGCCGAGATTTTTGCGGAGTATATGAATGACGGAAGTCGTGAGCGTCATTTTGAGTTTCAGCCAGAAGTTTTTGCAGACTTTTTAATTAGCAAGCGATTTAATTTGCGCTTAGGAACGCACCAGGTAACCATTGGTTATATCAATAATAGTGATGAGCCAATTATGTTTTATACTGTAAACCGGCCGGAAGTGGAAAGAATTATCATTCCATCGACATGGATTGATCTTGGGGTTATGACCTACGGCAATATTAATGACGACTTGAAATGGTCGGCATCTATTTATCAGGGGCTGGATCCGACTAACCTAAACGGTGCTACCTGGATAAGAAGAGGCCGCGCAGATGCACTACGATTCAACACAGATGGGTACACCCTCAATTCCGGATTAAAATACACTGGGGTAAAAGATACAGAGCTGGCTATTAATG
>JBGSXH010000631.1:0-8828 GCA_041751515.1 Cyclobacteriaceae bacterium
CTCATGTCGATTCGGATGAGCGATTCGTCTTTATCAAACAAATATGTAGCAAGTACTTTGGCAAGCTCAGTTTTACCCACTCCTGTAGGTCCCAGGAACACAAAAGAACCAATTGGCTTCTTAGGATCCTTTAAACCCACTCTCGTACGCTGAATGGCTTTCACTAGTTTTTTGATTGCCTCGTCCTGCCCGATCACTTTGGTTGTGAGTTCTGCACCCATACCTAGTAATTTATGGCTTTCGTTGGCTGCAACACGGCTAGTTGGAATTCCCGTCATCATGGCAATTACTTCTGCAACGCTTTCTTCGTCGACAGTGTAACGCTTGGTTTTGGTTTCTTCCTCCCATTTATTTTTGGCACGTTCCAATTGCTCTAACAACTTTTTCTCTTTGTCACGCAATTGTGCTGCTTCTTCGTATTTCTGGCTTTTTACAACCTTATTCTTTTCCTTTTTGATATCTTCAATAGCGCCTTCCAGCTCTACAATTTCGTCCGGCACATGAATATTATTGATATGCACTCTTGCTCCCGCTTCATCTAAAACATCAATAGCCTTATCTGGCAGGAAGCGGTCTGAAATATATCGGTCTGAAAGTTTCACGCAGGCTTCAATGGCTTCCTGCGTATAATTAACGTTATGATGACTTTCGTATCGATCTTTGATATTGTTCAGGATCTGGAAAGTCTCTTCCGGAGTCGTGGCATCCACCATGACTACCTGGAAACGGCGGGCTAGAGCACCATCTTTTTCTATGTACTGACGGTATTCATCAAGTGTGGTAGCACCAATACACTGAATTTCACCCCTGGCCAGTGCGGGCTTGAACATGTTGGAAGCATCCAGCGAACCTGAAGCACCACCGGCACCCACAATAGTATGGAGCTCATCAATAAATAAAATGACTTCCGGAGATTTTTCCAGCTCATTCATCACTGCCTTCATTCTTTCCTCAAACTGACCACGGTATTTTGTACCGGCAACCAGCGAAGCAAGGTCAAGTGTGACGACTCTTTTGCCAAATAAAACCCTACTCACTTTCTTCTGAATGATCCTTAAAGCCAATCCTTCGGCAATAGCCGTTTTACCAACCCCAGGCTCACCGATAAGTATCGGATTATTTTTCTTTCTTCTACTTAGAATTTGCGCAACCCTTTCAATTTCCTTTTCACGACCGACGATAGGATCTAATTTATCATCTTCGGCCATTTTGGTGAGGTCACGTCCAAAGTTATCCAAGACCGGGGTTCGGCTCTTTTCTGTTGCTTTGGAGGATTCTCTCCCTGATCCACTGCTGCCTCCAAAAACTCTGCTGGCATCTTCATCTCCATCGTCAGTATCTGAAGAGGCCATCGGATTTTCAGTCTGATATTCCAACAGCTCTTTGACAACATCGTAGTTGACGTCGAATTTCTCCAACAGTTGTGTGGCGATATTATCTTCATCCCTCAGTATGGAAAGCAATAGATGCTCAGTGCCAATAAGTTGGCTTTTGAATATCTTGGCCTCGAGATAAGTAATTTTTAAAACTTTTTCGCTCTGCCTTGTAAGAGGAATATTAGCTAGGTTTTTAACATTGCTCGTGGCAGTGCCTTTTGTAGCCTGCTCGATAGCCACTCTTAGGTCTTCCAATGCAACTCCCAGCTTTTTCATCAGGCTGATAGCAACACCTTCACCCTCACGCAGCATGCCTAGTAAGAGGTGTTCGGTACCTATATAATCGTGACCCAGGCGCAAGGCTTCCTCACGGCTAAGTGAAATGACTTCTTTGACTCTATTTGAAAATTTGGCTTCCATAATGTGGAATTATATTTACTATATACGTAAAAACTTCTTTGTGCTAAAGGTATAACCTTAAGTTAGGCTATATATTTTGCTTATACTATCAGTAAAACGATTTTGCATTTACAAATGTTCAGTTTCTCTGACAGCTGATTGGTGTAGTATGGCTTTGGCATTGGGCCCTTCGCAGAAAAGCAGATCAATGATACTCATGTTTGGCTCAAAAGCTTTGCCAAAAATTTGATAATAAGGCAGTGGCTTAAAAAAACTATAGGATTCCCATGAAGTTTTCGGGTGAATCATTCCTCTGTAGTCCTCAGCCCCTGTTTCACTTTGCGATTGTTTCCCTTCAACAATATCCAACTTTGGAATAATTCCCATGAATTTGCGACAAATTGTCAGAATCAGAAAATTTAAGTCTGCCAGGTAGGTGGGTTCGGCATCATAAATTGCTTTCAACTCCGGGGCATAATATTCGAAAAATGGCGCTTTCCCATAAGCTGACTGAATCGCCCTCCAATGTTGGGCCAGCCACTTCTGCTGATAATCAATTTTTACAGCAGCAATGCTTTGCCTGCTATTGCCTTTGATAACGGGTACCGTAAGCGTATCCACCTTATTGGCCGCCACTATTTGGGCCCGGTTCCGGTAGCTTTGCTTCTGATAGTTTTCACCCAAATCTATCAGTACTTTATCGGCATTGGCCAGCAAAGTAAAATAAGCAACGGAAGGCAAATAATGGAGCTCTGTAATAACGGCGGTGGGCATAGGCATTGGTACTCTTTTAAGCTTCAATCGGTTATACTATGGGCTTTTCACTAAAGCCATCACTGAATATTCAGTTAAAATAGCGTTATTCCAACGCAATTTATATAATTTTACCAGTCCTAAAAGACTAAGCTGCTTTAAATTCACTATGTTTTTCATTCGACTGCTATCAAAATTACCCTGGAGCATCTTATATAAAATTTCAGACTTTCTTTTTTTCCTCACCTACAGGTTACTCTCTTACAGGAAAAAAGTAGTGTCAGAGAACCTGGCGCATGCTTTTCCGGAAAGAAGCGAGCGGGAAAGGGAAGCGATTGCAAAAGGATTCTATGCTAATCTTGCCGATGTAATCGTAGAGACCATAAAAACGCTGACTTTGACGGAAAAGGAGTTACAGGAACGGGCCATTGTGCTCAACCCAGAGGTTATGGGGCAGCATGCCAAGGCAGGCCGTTCGGTGATTATACTCACCCAGCATCAATGCAACTGGGAATGGATGTCCATTGCTTTCACCCAATATTTCGATGAGCTGCAGCTTGCAGTATACCAGAAGCTGAAAAGCAATTTTTCTGAACATCTGATGCAGCAGATTCGCAGCAGGTTTGGTACCGTGATGGTGGAAAGAAAAACCCTCATGCGCAAACTGGCCATGCATCGCAAGGAGGTAAAGCTGATTGGGTTGATGTCTGATCAGCGACCCAGACAAAGCCAGCCGACGTATTGGACTACTTTCTTAAATATGCCTACCGGCTTTGTGACGGGCGCCGGCAAGCTGACGGAAAGCCTCGATTGTGCCGTGGTTTTTGCAGAAATGCGCAGGGTGAAACGTGGTTACTACGAAATCAGTCTGAAACCATTGGCCCTCCCGCCACACGAAAAAGACATGGCCGAAGAGCTGCTGGAAAAATTTGCCCGGGAGGCAGAGCAGGCCATTATAAGGCAACCCTCCAATTGGTTATGGTCGCATAAACGCTGGAAACACCAGCCTCCCAAGACTACAACTGGGTAATATCTCCCATTCCCTGCCGCACCACTTCGGGCATGCTGCCAGTACAATCTACCACAGTAGAAGCAACATTATTTCCAAAACCACCATCGATAACAATATCGACAAGGTTGCTGAACTTTTCGTAAATAAGCTCCGGATCAGTAGAATATTCAATGACCTCATCTTCATCTCTGATGGAGGTGGTGATAATTGGGTTGCCCAGCTCCTTCACAATAGTTCGGGGAATATTATGGTCCGGCACACGAATACCTACCGTTTTCTTCTTGGCATTAAGTATTTTGGGTACGTTATTATTGGAATTAAGGATAAAGGTATAAGGTCCTGGCAAAGCCTTTTTCATCAACTTAAAAGTAGGAGTATCCAAATTTCTGACATATTCAGATATATGGCTCAAATCGTAGCAGATAAAGGAAAGGTTATGCTTTTGCGGTTTCACTCCCTTAATGCGACAAATGCGTTCCACTGCCTTTTGGTTAAAGATATCGCAGCCAATACCGTAAACAGTATCGGTAGGATAGATAATGACGCCGCCTTGGCGCAATACTTCCACAATGCGGTCAATCTTTTTCTGCTCAGGATTTTCAGGATAGAGTTTGATAAATTCAGCAGTCATCTGTAGCGTTTTTTCATGTATAGGTTGTAACAGGTAATTCACTTCTCTAACTAAGTACTGGCGAAAATGATTGCACTATTTACACGCTTTGTAAGAAATCCTATGCAAAACACACCCAGCACCCTGCATGCATCCTTAATTCATCTAAAATTTCTCTTAACAGGTAGGCTATTTCACCACGCTGTCAACAATAAGCCCCTTTCTTGCAGCAGCACTGCCACCTTGCACCTCAGCAGCATACATTGACTCTTCTCAGTTCCAACTAATTTCACTAATTTTACAAACCGATTTATTGGCAGGCCTGAAATCAACCTTACAGGGAACAAAAGGCCTGTTATAAGTGGTTCGCATATAGTTGCATGGCGCAGCAGCGATGAATAAGATTCAGAATTCAGCAAATACATGGACAGAAACAAAGTTTTAATTATTGTCATGATCGTATTTTCGATCTTGCTCACCTCTTTTAGCTTTTATGCTTATCAGGTCGTCACCACACCCAATGTGATGGTGGAGCGATCTCCGGGTTATATTACCATTCCCAGTGGTGGCACCTTCAAAAGTGTCCAGGACACTCTGTATAAATACAATTATGTGCAAGACCTGGTGGCCTTCAGTGTATTAGCAAAAATATTGAGCTATGACGAAAACGTGAAACCTGGATTGTATATGCTCGAAAGTGACATGTCGAACCTGGCTGCAGTCAGGCATTTGCGCTCCGGGAATCAAACTGCTGTTAAGGTGACCTTCAACAATATTCGGCTAAAAGATGAGCTGGCAGAGAAAATCACCAAGAACCTGGAAGCTAGTGCTGCCGACTTTCAGCAATTGCTCGAAGACCCTGCCGTGCAGGAAAAGTATGGATTTGATGATGAAACCATCATGTCCATGTTCATTCCGAATACCTACGAGTTTTTCTGGAATACCAGTGCTGAAAAGCTAATGGACCGGATGCACCGGGAGTATAAGAATTTTTGGAATGAAGATCGGCTGAATAAAGCAGCGTCCCTGAATCTTGATCCCAAAGAAGTCAGCACTATGGCTTCCATTGTGCAGGCCGAGTCGCAGAAACATGACGAAAGTCCGCGCATTGCCGGCGTTTACCTCAACCGACTGGAGCGTGGCATCGCCTTGCAGGCAGATCCTACTTTGGTTTATGCTTCCGGAGATTTTTCGATCCGCAGGGTACTCAATGTACACAAGGAAATTGATTCTCCTTATAATACTTATATGTACAAAGGTTTACCTCCAGGGCCCATCAATCTGCCCAGCATACAGTCCATTGACGCAGTATTGAATTACGAAGACCATAATTATCTTTACTTTTGCGCCAAGGAAGATTTCAGCGGATACCATTCTTTTGCTACCAACCTTACCCAGCACCTGCAAAACGCCAGACGCTACCAGCGTGCACTCAACGAAGCTAAACTTTATAAATAAGGATTTATGTACGAATACGACCACCAGCTCAGGGTACGGTATGCGGAAACCGATAAAATGGGCTATGTCTATTACGGGAATTATGCCACCTATTTTGAAGTAGCCCGTGCCGAATCGCTGCGGGCTTTGGGCTTTAGTTACCGGGAGCTGGAAGAAAGCGGGGTCATGATGCCCGTGTTAGATCTGAAGTGTTTTTACCGCAAACCTGCCCGTTATGACGAATTACTGACCATAAGGGTACGCATTCCAAAGCTCCCAGGAGTGAAAATTCACTTTTTATATGATATATTGAATGAGAAAGCAGAAATCATTCATACCGGAGAAACTACGCTGGTATTTGTCAATATGAGTTCCGGACGGCCCTGCCCAATGCCGGAAGCCATGCAATCCGTTTTGAGCGGCTTTTTTGAAGATGCAAAAAAAGATTGAAAGGAAAATACGAGAATCACGGCGCTTTAACCGTTTCAAAGCCTTTTTACGTAAAATAAAGGTCATTGACGGCAAAGTAAGTCTATACCGCATTCTTGTAATTTTTGGCGAGAAAATGAAAACCGACGACGTCATGGACCGTGCCAACGGTGTCGCCTTCAACTTCACACTGGCCACTTTCCCGGCCATACTGTTTACATTTACCCTTATTCCCTATCTCCCCATTTCAGATATCGATCTGATGGTGCTCATTATGGACTTCCTCGAGGAAGTATTGCCGGAAGACATGTACAGCATTGTGGCCTATACCCTGAACGATATCATTTCAAAACCGCGAGGCGGCTTGCTGTCCTTCGGTTTTCTCTTTGCTTTTTTCACTGCCACCAATGGCATGCTGGCCCTTATGCGGGCTTTTAACCGCTGCTACCGGACGGTGGAAAAAAGAAGCTTTTTCAAAACCCGTGGCATTGCCGCCATGCTGACGGTGTTGCTGGCATTTGTGCTGCTCACTGCGGTAATACTCTTTCTATTCGGTCAGATTTTCCTGCGGATGATGGATGAGTTCTTTACCGCCAACTACTTTGTGTATACGATTATCCTACTGCGGTTTCTCATCGTATTCTTTATTTTCTTCATTGCCATATCCTTCATCTATTTTTATGCACCAGCCGTCACCAACCGCTGGCGTTTCTTTTCCATCGGAGGCTTTCTGAGCTCGCTGCTGGCACTTGGGGTTTCTTTTGCCTTCTCTTACTACCTGAGCAACTTCTCCACCTATAACAAACTCTATGGCTCCATTGGGGCCTTGATTGCACTCATGCTTTGGTTTTACCTGATCAGCATTATTTTGCTGTTAGGCTATGAACTTAATGCGAGCCTGGACAAAGCCAAGCTGCTTTACCTCAAGAAACGATCGGCAAAAAACCAGCTGCAATAATTTTTGCTTTTTTTCAGACCACGCTTTGCAAAACAAACTTAAGTCCCTACATTTGCCAACCGATAGATCACCAAGGTACACAGAGGAGTGGCAGAGTGGTCGAATGCGGCGGTCTTGAAAACCGTTGTACCGCAAGGTACCGGGGGTTCGAATCCCTCCTCCTCTGCAAATAAAGCCCCTGGAAGCAATTCCAGGGGCTTTTTGTTTATATTGACTTAATTATAGCGCCAATTGCACAGTGGTTGGCTGTTTTGTGTCACCTATGTGTCACCCCGCAAAAATTTGTGTCACCTCAGAACAAAACATAAAAACCAGCGCTCTCTTACATTCTTCTTTAGGAAATCTACATGCAACGATGATCTGGGAAAAATTTACCTGCGGATTCGTGTAAATCGGACGACGGCAGTGCTTTTTGCTACTTCACATGCTTCATCAGCTAGCGAATGGGATGAAACAAGACAACGAGCTAAGAAAAATAATCTTATCTATCAGGAAAGGCTATCGATGCTAAATGACTTCTAATTTATACTGGTTGAATAATACTTCACTTCCACTTTTTAAAAGTATCGGCCTTATGATCCTTATTCAAATCGACGTTCCCAATTTGCCTCTATGGATTGAAAATAATGTAAATTGTTAGGGGAAGTCCAATCAAAGCGTACGAAAAAACATTGGCTAGCCCTCTCAGATAATAAAGGAAGGCGCCAAATTAAACTGTGGGTATTAAGCCTCCTCCAGGAAGGCCAGGCTTAGTCGGTTGAAAGCTTCGCTATTATCTATATTGCAAATATGACCACTGTCAGGAATCACTGCCAGTTTTACAGCCCCCTGCATTTGTGCAAGTGTTTGAGCAGCAGCACGAAAAACAACATCGTCTTCACCCATGGCCAGCAAGGTGGGTGCATGCAAATTCCAGTCTGAAAATTGATGGAGCGTATCTAAAAATTCATTATACAAGCCAATCCAGCGCAGATAGGCTTCGGGAGTGATTTTCTCCGCTTGCTTTCTATAAATTCGCCTGCTTTCAGCATGGGCAGCCCTGGGCATAAGGAGATAACTAAAGACGGTATACATTTGTCTGTAGCTGAGGAACCGGTTAAAAAATAACGCTGCTTTGGTAAAGGTACGAATCTGCCAGTTGCCTAAAATCACTGCACCTGCCATTATACAATGGTCTACTAACTGCGGGTAGCGCATCATCAGGTGCTGCATTAAAAAGGAACCCATGGAAAGCGTTACAAAATGGGCCCGGCTGATTCCATTCACCTTCAACACTTCAAGAATATCGTCCGTAATATTATCCAGGGTATAGTTTTTTAGCTTTGGCAGTACATCCTGCGACTGACCATGGTCGCGCAAATCAATCAGTAAAAGCCTGTAATGCTGGCTGAAATCCTCCACTTGATTTTGCCAGGTGCGAATATTTCCACCTGCACCATGCAAAAATACCACCCAGGGCTTTGCCTGATCTTTGTTAATAATAGTGTGGTGAAGGATTGTCATTTGGATTTGAAAAGAAGCGCTCTGCTTTAATCAATAAGATACCTTTTTTGTTTAATTGTTATTGAAATATCATTAACGCTACTTGCTTTTTCTGAAGTATTGTTTGTTGTGTTTGAAAAATAGGTATTCCTTTAATTTGAAGGATTAGTAAAGTATTCAGCGTTAGAACAGAGCTTCATGATGCAATACTCTTGTAATATGGAATACAGAACGTCTGCAACAGATGTATATACAATTTGACAAAGTAGCAACATAGGAAATACATCCATTTTTAATACCTTTAAAAGGTGAATGAATCAGCCCTGCTACAGCAATTTGATAAGATGAAAACCTGGAAAAGCCAGGGTGTTC
>JBGSXH010000632.1:0-4227 GCA_041751515.1 Cyclobacteriaceae bacterium
TAAAAATGTTTGAACACTCATTTTGTGATCACTTTTTTAGTGCATAAACGGTATTGACAAGTGAGGATTTAAACATTTTTGAAAGCATCAACTTAGCATATAAAAGAATCTATTATGTTGAACGAAATTATATTCTTCGATACTTGGATGAGCCTGTACAGAACACTCATTATTGGTATTTTGGCCTATGTAGCAATGGTCATATTGCTGCGTATTTCGGGAAAGCGGACTTTATCAAAAATGAACGCATTTGATTTTATTGTTACCATAGCATTAGGGTCAATACTTGCCGCTGTTATCACCAATAAAAATATTGCTCTTATCGACGGTGTTTTGGCATTTAGTCTTTTAATTTCATTACAGTATGCTATTACCTGGTTATCATTTAGAAACAAAGCCTTTACTAAGTTGATTAAATCTGATCCTGCCTTGCTTTACTACAAGGGTAATTATTTAACTGTGGCGATGAAACGGGAAAGAATTCCTAAAGAAGAAATAATGGCAGCCATGCGAGAGAAAGGGAAGGGTAATTTAGATAATATTGCTGCCGTGATTATTGAAACAGATGGTAGTCTTAGTATAGTCACCAATTCTGAAGAGGAAATGGTTGCCTTGCACAATGTGAAAGAGCATGCAAAAGAATAATCTATACACTTTTTCCCTACATCCATCACCGAAGCATTCTTAAGAAATAAAGCATGGTATCCATTTATCAACACCCAATACAAGTAGAAGCTGATCATTTAGATGAAATGAAACATGTAAATAACGTGGTTTATCTGCAATGGATACAAGACGCGGCTAAAGCGCATTGGCTTTCCACTGCATCTGATGCTATGCTGGAGCAATATGTCTGGGTGGTATTGAGACACGAAATTGATTATAAGGCTCCCGCAAAACTCAATGACGCGCTTATTGCTAAAACTTGGGTTCGTGCGTACGATGGGGTGAAAAGCACCCGAATTGTCCAAATTATAAGAGAAGTAGACCAGCAACTGATGGTGGAAGCAAAATCGCTTTGGTGTCTTTTAAATGCTAAAAATCATCGGCCTTCAAGAGTAGGGGAAGATATCAAAAGTCAGTTTATTGCTGAAATATGAATTGATAAAATGTTATAGAGAAGCGCTACTTTTTCATTTCCTGTCTGCGCATTGGCATGCTGTCAATCATATTGATTATTTTGGATGAAGCCACTACGGTCGATGATCTGAATTTTTCTCCGCCATCTTTACCAATTAATATGATACTGAATGCATCATCATCAATTTTGAATTGACCTCTAAGCCTTTTTTGCTCATTCTGCGAAAATGGAGACTGCTTCCAGTCATGCTGTGTAACAGTGAAAAGCTTAACAGAACGTTCATCCCAGGCTGCTTTCTCTGGAGCAAAGAGTTTCTGCTGGGTCAGTAATTTGTCATTATCCAGTGTCGGACTGAATATCAGTAAAATTCTATTCTTCCACTGATACTGCTTCAAAGGATTTTCCGGAACAGGCATTGTCAGGCACATTAAAGTTATGCATAGTATGATTGCGTTGTGTAGATAATAGAGCATAGCATATAATATACTTTGTTCGACGCTAAGGTTTGAATTTGTATTATGAAATCTACATGATCAAAACAAAGACCAAGCGATCATGCTAGGGATGAATATAATTATCTTTGGTGCCTGAAAGCGCTTTTCTTTAAGAAACCTCCGCAAGACGCGGGACAGGGACGTGACCTTTAAAAGTGACTATACACGTATGATATTAATCTGCTTTATAAATTCTTGCAGCCCATCCGCCGCCCTTGGCCATTTTGATTGACATTTTATCCCCGCTTTGCACTGTGACTACCTCACGGTCATAATCGGAACCCTGACGATCTGCATTGATGCCATCTTTAAAAATTTCAGCCTTCCAGTTCCCTTCAGACAGAAAGGAGAAGTTGATATCCAATGTTCTTTCATCCCAATTGGTAAGTGCGCCTATGTACCAGACATCATCTTTTCTTCTGGCGATGGTGGCATATTTACCTACTTCTCCATTCAAAGCCACGGTAGCATCAAATACTGTAGGTATGGCTGCAATGAACTCGGTGCTTTCCTTTTCCTTTTTGTAATTAGTAGGATTATCAGCCAGCATACTGAATGGTGCCTCATATAAAATGTACATGGCCAACTGGTGCACACGGGTGCCCTGACTCATAGGGCTTGAATGGATCGGGCGGAAATTGTCTTTATTTGCATTGACCATCGCTCCAGGAGTATAGTCCATTGGCCCAGCCAACATGCGTATAAAGGGAATCGTCGCATCGTATTTCGGAAAATCCGGATTAGCCCACTTTGCATTTTCAAGGCCATATACCCCCTCGAAATTCATCACATTCGGATAGGTACGTTGTAAGCCGGTGGGTTTGTAAGATCCATGAAAATCCAACATCAACTGATGTTCAGCAGCCTTTGCGGCCAGGCGATAATAGAAATTGACCATGTCCTGATCGTCACGGTTCATGAAATCTACTTTGAAGCCTTTAATGCCCATAGCAGCGTAGGTAGCAAGTGCTTCGTCCATCTTTTTACTAAGTGGCAGCCATCCTCCCCATAACCAAACGCCAACGTCTTTAGAACTGGCGTAAATGACAATAGCTTCCAAATCTATATCCGGCACTATTTGCATAATGTCTTCACTGAGTGCCCAACCTTCGTCCAATAATATATTTTCGATACCAAAATCAGCTGCAAAGTCGATATAATACTTATAAGTTTCCGTGTTTATACCTGCCCGGAATTCCACATCCGATATATTCCAGTCATTCCACCAATCCCAGGCTACTTTGCCAGGAGCAATCCATGAAACATCTCCAATACGGGAAGGTGCAGCCAGCTTATACACCATATCATTATTCAGTAGTGCTTTGTCCTCCTCACTAATGATGAGCACCCTCCAGGGAAAAACCCGTTCACCAGCAGTTTTTGCAATATAATTGGCTCTAGCAGTGACCAGCATTTGCAGATCATTATGGCCTCCTTTCTTTTCCATAGTGGGTACTCGAGCAAAGTCAGCCATAAGGTTATGACCTTGCGCTGTTCGTTTTAAGAACATGCCTGGATAGTCTTCAAGATCTGCTTCCGTAATTGCCACTTTTTTGCCTTGAGGCAGTTCAATTAACACTGGCGCAAATGCCAGCGTGTCGGCTTTTATGGCAGAAAGAGAGAGATGTTCATATCTATTCTCGAAAGATATCTGATAAATATCTTCAGAAGGATCATTGGCATAGGGGATATATGCTTGATAGTCTTCATTAAAGCTGAAGTTCGCTATCTCCCTCCGCACCTCTACGCTGTCCTTCATAGTAGTAACAAACCGATAAGCTGTGCCATCATCATAAGCCCTGAACTGTAAGCCAAAATCATCATCAAAAAGCAGCGTTAGGCCCTGATAGTGATCATTGATTACTGACTTTTTATAGTTGATTGTTGGAATTTTCTCCTTATGGTTTTCAATCTCAGCCGAGATTACCTTTGCATTGTCACCAAGTACTTGTGCTGCAAGTTGCATGGCAATTTGGGAAGGTGCGAGTACTATCTGCTCTTCATGAGTGACCGACCATTCAATGAACTCATCTACGGTGACACTGAGTGTGATTTTGCCATTGGGCGATTTTATTTGATGATTCTCCTGTCCTGTAGAAAGTGAAAAAATCAAGGTAGAAAATACAGCAATCAGGCTATATCGAATCATGGAGGGTGTGGGGCTTAGCATACTATAAAGTTATCAGAGATATGCTATCATGGAAGCTTTATCCTAATATTTTTATAGCTCCTTTAAACTAATAAATTGGATTGTATAATACAATATTGGCTATTATTAGTAGGAATGCTACGGTAATGGTTTTTCTTTGCCTATGATCAGGAAGCCTTCCGTTTTAAGGTAATAAGAGTAATCTCCGGCCATATTCCTACCCTTCCGGAAAAACCTAAAAAGCCAAAACCTCGGTTAATGTATAGGTTTCTTCCATTCTCAGTTTGCAGTCCTGCCCAGTGTGGATAACGGTATTGTACCGGACTCCAGGTAAAAAACCTTGTTTCAATGCCAAATTGCATACCGTGTGTATGTCCCGATAAGGTGAGCTGAATAGGTGAGGGGTGTAGCTTCACTTCGTACTGCCAATGTGATGGATCATGTGATAAGAGAATCTTGAAGCCTTCCGTAGGAATATCTTTGAGTGCCTTGCTAAGATTGCC
>JBGSXH010000633.1:0-6020 GCA_041751515.1 Cyclobacteriaceae bacterium
TTCAGAAAATTGAGCGACTGCATCCACATAAGATGTTGCTCTATTTGGGGATGGTTGGAAGCGGTCTTTTGTTCTTATTCCTATTGACGGCCTATACCACAAGCCTACCAGAAAGCCTTAGCCTAGAAAATCTTGCAGTACCGAAGTATTTCGTGTTAAGTACTATTTTGCTACTTGCCAGCAGTGCGATAGTTTCACACTTAAAGGCAGCGTATGATCAGGAAAATATGGTTAAGCTCAGAAACTATTTTGGGATAACATTTATTTTGGGAACAGCCTTTGCGCTTACACAGTACCTAGGATGGCAAGAACTTACAGATTCTGGTATTTATATTACTGGAAAAGCTGCGGGTGCGTATTTGTACATCATATCAGGTTTGCATGTTATTCATTTACTTGCAGGCATGATATTTCTGGTGTTCCTTATGGTACAATGTATCATTACTGCTCAGGATCCTGTGAAAAGTCTTATCGCTACTACCAATCCCTATGAAAAAATTAAATTAGATTTATTTACTGCATATTGGCATTTTATGGATGCCGCATGGATAGTATTGTTTCTTTATTTCGTTTTTTCTACTTAAAAGGCAGTCTCTTTTAATACCAAACCGACTGTGCATATCAAGTAATGGTGCATTTAAAGCAAATCTCTGATGGCGATATTAGTGAATTGTGATCTGCCATTGAAAATATTAAATTAAGCTATATTTACCACTTTTAATAATTTTAGTTTTAGCTTCGTTTAGCCTTTCATTGGTCTCTATTCTATTTACCCATCTAAGTCTATTATTAGTAGAGGTTAAGCACATGTTCGTGCTATGCAGTATTCCGTCAAGGACCATGCTATACAGCTCTTTCCTTTAGTGTTTTCTGACACGGTGTAAAGGTAATCTCAATAATTACTTTGTACGCTTTTAGTGAATTAATGTACCTTGCATAGTCACAATATTTTGTCTTGGAACCAGTATGTTTTGTTCACATTAATTAATTGATGAAAACCAATAGCATTTAATTGAGTTGTACATAAATGGATGTGGAAAGTAACAAAAAATCAAAAAACACATATGCTGCGGTATTAAGTATAGTGCCCGGACTGGGGCAAATTGTGACTGGTAGATTTTTAGCCGGAGTAATTTGGTTTTTTGTGACCTTGCTGGGCTACCTTACTTTTTTTCTTCCTGGTATTATACTTCATGTCATATGCATCAGATCTGCGTACAGCATGTCCACATTTCAGAAAAATCCCGATAAACGTTAAATAGCTACTATGTCAATTAAGAAAAATTATTCTCATTTAAAGTGGGATTCAGTTGAAGAATCCTCTACAGGAAGTTTTGAAGAACAAAATATGTATAGAAAAAAGCTACGACGGACGAAAATTGCAGGTGGATGGCTGGTAGAATCAGAAGTCTACGATCAACAGGCAGGTTTCGGGGTTGGGCTTACTTTTGTTGCTGACGCAAATCATTCCTGGATTTTAGAAGAGTAGTTTTTAACTTAGAAAAGAACGAATGGTTATGCACGATATAAAACAGGGGTTACGTTATTTATTGCTATCGCTCATAGGGTTTTTTCTAAGCTTATTGGCTGGCATGTTTCTTCTGCTTCGGGAAAGCAAAAAACCCTTAATTGCAAGTGAAGATTCGGGGCAATGTGCTGCAGTTACTAAAAGCGGCACTGCTTGCCAAAGACAGGTTGATAATGGTTCTGAGTACTGCTGGCAGCATAAGACGCATTAATTAATTATTTGATTTTTGCTTTACAAATACATCGATCAATTGTTGTATTTTCATCGCCTTCTCTGCTCTTCGGAATGGGGTGACATTAATAGCGTTTGCCTCGCTGATCAAATCATTCACTTCATTGTCTGATGCATTTACTTTTTTATGCTTTAGAATTTTTCTGATGCTAGAATCTAAATCACCACGTTTTGCTCTCTGCCTACTATCCTTTGTGAAAAAGTAATTGTAGCTCATCAAAGCAATGGCTACTCCAACCATCAATGCCAGCAAAATTGCAGTAATGTTATTTAGCGTATCCCAAATACTGAATACATAATAGGCAACGCCAGCAATAAGTGCTATGGGTATCAGATATAAAAAGTAATATGGATTATATGGTTTCATATGTTTACCTGTATATTATTTATATACTTTAATAGCACTGTAAAGTTTAAAGATAACCGGAACATTGATTGAAGTTAACATAAAATTTTAGTTCACCGATTTAATAAAGACGATACCTTACTTCGGGTGTAGGAATATCAAAAAATATGCAGGAGATAACAACAGTCCCAGAGCTGAGAGATGGTGGCGGTTTTTATGCCGAGACCAATCCGGAACAAATAATAATGGAGCCCTTTAACGCTATAAGCTCACTGGCATTTTTGGTGCCGGTGGTGTATTTTATGCTTAAGTTGAAAGGTAAATACAAAGCACACAGCTTCCTCACTTACTGTATGCCATTACTTTTTCTGGGCGGTGTCGGCAGTACCTTATTTCACGCTTTCAGAAGCAGTCCATGGTTATTGATGTTGGACATTTTGCCTATTTCCATGCTAATGATCTCCGTAAGTGTCTATTTTATGGGGAAGCTTTTACCCAACCGATGGCTGCTGTCTCTCATCATTGTATCATATATTGCCTTAAGAATTTTTGTACTGTTGACTTTCGATATATTCACTGCGGTGAATATTGCATATTTATTAACAGGAGCTATTGTATTTATCCCTGGGCTACTGTACTTAAAGAAAACAGATTTTGCTTGTTCTAAATGGATAGTTTATACCATTTTCAGCTTTACTTTTGCGCTGATATTTCGAAGGATGGATTTCTGGAGTGTACAATTCATTAGCATAGGGACGCATTGGTTGTGGCATTTGTTTTGTGCAACTGGTGCTTTTACTTTGGGGAATTATCTTTATCATATAAAGCAATACAATAAAAATTACCATCCAGAGCTAGCATAATAAAACATTTTCGAAACGAGAATGCTTATTCCTAATATACTTATGACCAAATAATTATTAATGATATGAATATATTAGGTATTTTAAAGGTAGGTTTAATCGGGTTTATACTTTTTAAACTCATTCAGGTGCGTCCTGTTAGAAAATTCATTTTAGGGATTCTTATAGCTAAAGGATCTGAGTATTTAAGAAAAGAGCTTAGCGCTGCTTAATAATTTAAGCCTCCTTTTGAAGGAGGCTTATTTCTTTTTAAGTCCAATCACTATAATAGACTTTATGCTTCCCTGGTTTCAGATCATTAAAATTGGTACAACTTTAGCCGATATTGGTAAAGAAATATACTTCAAGGCAGAAAATACTAAAAAGCAGAATGCATTAGGTTATTCCAGTGCCGAAGCAAGGATAAAAGAGCTGGAGAAGCAGAACCAGCAACAGGCCTCATTGCTTCATCAAATCGCAAAGCTCAATCAAAGCATCACGCAAAAACTTAACTTTACTTTGGCTGCAGCTATTATTTCTACTATTTTTGGTACTATAGCTTTATTACTTCATTTCATTTAATTATGGTAGAGTTCAAGTCAAAAAGATCAAAAAGAAAAAAGAAACCCCTCCTCCCCTGGTTAATTGCACTTATCGTTCTTATCGTGATTATCGCATTAATCAACATTATCTTTATGTAAGTACGTTTACGGCGCACAACAAGCATATTTAGAGAATAGAATAAGTATCTGTCATTTATGCAGAATATTTAATAATCTTCTATTATTGGCTATATTCACGGCTCAAAATTCCTAGTTGAAATATGGCAAATAGAGGAGGCTTCTCCAGTAAAATTGGTTTTATAGCCGCTGCAGCCGGCTCTGCGGTAGGTTTAGGTAATATTTGGAAATTTCCCTACGAAGCTGGGCAGAACGGCGGAGCCGTTTTTTTGCTTATTTATCTGGCTTGTATGTTTATTATCGGTTTTCCGATACTAGTGGGTGAGATTGCACTAGGCCGAAAAATGCAGTCCAACCCCTTTCGTGCTTATACTAACCTGGGGAATCGCAAATGGGGCTTGGTAGGCCTGTTTGCGATACTCTGTGGCCTCATGATCCTTTCTTTTTATAACGTAGTTGCCGGCTGGGCATTCGGATACTTTATACAAACCGTGTTTGGAGATTTACTATTGAGTGATGATTTTGGTGCATTTTTCAATGCTTATGTTTCTGACATCTCCGATAATATAATCTATTCCATGGTATTCATGGTGATCACTGCGGTAGTTGTAGTGCAAGGTGTCAAGAAAGGGATAGAAAAAGCTGCTAAAATTTTGATGCCCGTACTCTTCGTTCTGCTCGTCGGCCTGATTGCTTACGGCTTAACCTTGGACAATGCGATGGAGGGAGTTCAGTTTTACCTCTTTCCTGACTTAAGTCTTATTACCTGGCAAACTATATATACTGCTATGGGTCAGAGCTTTTTCTCCCCTTCACTGGGAATGGGAGCCATCATTACCTATGGTTCCTATATCAGTAAGAATGATAATATTATTTCTAGTGCAGTTATAGTCACCTTCGTAGATGCAGGCGTAGCTTTTTTGGCAGGACTATTAATTTTTCCATTGGTTTTCTCTCAAGGTCAAGCACCCACTGCTGGTCCCGGTCTAGTCTTTGTAGCGCTGCCCGGAATCTTCAACGGTATGGGTCCGGTCATGGGAAAAGTCATAGGTGGAGGCTTTTTCCTGTTGCTTTGCTTTGCTGCGCTTACATCGACAATCTCCTTACTGGAAGTACCCGTTGCCTATATCGTCGACGAAAAGAAGTGGCCGAGGAAAACAGTGGTATGGGTCATGTCCTTACTGGTTTTTATCATAGGGATACCTAGTATGCTCTCCGTAGGTGCGGTGGATTTCTTCACCAACTTCATTCATTACGATAATGCTGACAGATCATTTTTTAACTTAATCGAAGATGTATTCAGCAATATTGGCCTTTCTTTGGGAGGGTTTTTATTGGCTGTATTTGTCGCGTTTAAATGGAAGACGCAAGGTTTGAGTGACGAGCTTCAGCATGGCAATCCGAATTATAAAGGTAGTTTTATAGAAACCTATATCAACTTTTTGATAAAGACCATCTGTCCACTGATTCTCGGTTTGATATTCATTTTTACCGTTTTGGAAAAATTCTTTAATTTTGACTTTGTTGGTACATAAATTTTCTATATAAAAACAATGCTAATTTCCTTTAAACCAATTAATTAGTATATATCCGCTTTTTGTAGATTTAATTAAGCGATAAAAGGCACATAAGTTGACATATGTTTACTAGTTTACAGCACATCAGGTATTGACTAAAGTGGTACAATAGTAAACTGTAACAACTAAGAAGGAGGAAATTATGATAGTAGCAATACTTATATTATTCTTTATGCAGATTTTGCTTATATGTGCCAAAACTGCTGGATTTATCAACATATTGATCAAGCGTGCGATTATAGCTATCAATTTTATACTACTGATGGCCCTCAGTTTAGACTTTCTCAACATTAGATTTCACCCTACCTATATGATGTTTATCATGGGAGGTGCTTTGTTGTTTTTTGTGCTTCCCCATATTGTGCAGCATCTGTATAATCAAGTCAAGGGTATCGAGAAAAGAAAAGGGTTACTAAGTCAAAAGACATTGGTGAGCCAACGCAACAAAGCGGTAGGGTTTATTAAGCAATAAATTATAAAGATGGCATTTACAATTGATCTTGTTGGAAGTCAAGTACTTGTCACTGGAGGGAGTGTGGGTATTGGTGCAGCTATTTGTAAAACCCTGGCACAGAGTGGTGCACATGTAGCTTTGCAATTCAATAGCAGCGAAAGCGCAGCCCAAGCGATTAAAGATCAGTTTCCAGACAATATCACTTTATTTCAGTGTGATCTAAAGCAGCCAGCTGCTATTCAGACAATGCATACGAATGTTTTAAAGCGATACCCCGAATTAAACGTACTGGTGAATAATGCTGGTATAGCTAAATGTTCCCCTTTAGATGTTGATAATACGTCGTGGGTGGAAGATTGGCA
>JBGSXH010000634.1:0-7768 GCA_041751515.1 Cyclobacteriaceae bacterium
CAGATTTTGAGCTTTTCATACAATTGCCTTCACAAGCATCAAAAGCCTGAGACCGTTGTAATTCACTGATGACTGCACCAACAAACAAGACCGACTTCCCGTGAAATAACTGTATGGCAAAATCAAGTGACAGATAATCAGACGAACTGCCACCGAAACCTAAAATAATTTTCATACTACTCATCTATTAAATTCCGTAAAATGAAATCTTTTAACTGAATAGTAAATGTCGGCATTCGTGGAAGCTTATTTCATGACAGTGATCACCACAAAAATTGATTTTTGTCAGTAAATTTTATACAGGCCGATTCAGCGCTTGTCAGTCGAAATCGCGGTTAATCGTTTGAGCGCGAAGTACTGAAGGGTATATTATAGGATTTTAGCAACCTTGGCAAGTCCCTTTTCATCTTCCACCTTTATTTTCCTACCTTGTATGGAGATATAGGAATCTTCCTTAAAATCGTGTAGGAGTCGAATTAAGGTTTCTGTTGCTGTCCCCACAATGTTGGCAAGGTCTTCCCGACTAAGATTTATTTCAACGGGTGTACCAAGATCGCCCTCAACACCATAGGTATCTTTAAGCATTAATAGTGCAATAGCCAGTCTTTCTCTAACAGATTTTTGCGCCAGATTGGTCAGCTTCTCAGACATGACTCCTAACTCATGGCAAACTGCCTTTAACAATTTACTGTTGAAAGCCTGATTTGCAGACAAAAGGGTTAAAAAATCATTTTTAGGCACAAAACAGATTGTACAATCGTCTAACGTTTCAGCAGTTACCGGATAATGTTCTTCGCTAATCATCGCCTTGTAACCCAAAATATCACCAGCTTTAGCAATTTTCATGATCTGCTCTTTGCCATCGCTTCCTAGCTGATACACTTTTACCTTGCCCTCGTTGATGCAAAATACACCGAGTGGTCTTGTCCCTTCATGAAAAAGAATTTGCCCTTTTTTGTAGATTATGCAAGATTTGACTTCGGAAATATCAGTTAATTCTTGAGAGCAAAGCGCCCCAAAAAGAGAACTTGAATGACTTTTACAATCGGCACAAGAAAGTTGAAGTTCTTTTTTTATTTTCATGCGCTATTAGTATAGAGGTGCTAGCTAAGTTAAGCTTTTAAAAACTGATATACCAATGCCAGTTTAAGAATGTTATTAAAGATTAAACCGAAGTAATGGAATAGCAAAATTCGCTCTGGGCTACGTAACAATGTTTAAGATAACGATCAAGAAACCAAGCATTTATACATTATTTCTTTATCGTTATGTTAATTACTACTGGCGATATTCATTAGAAAGATATGGCAGCTTCAACCATAATCCCGTTGAAACCTGCGCCTGCATATTTTGTACCTCCCCAGCCGGCACCATCATAATTCTGGCTTACATATTCAACTTTTGTAACAATGTTATTGGTCATGAACCAACCACCACCAATATTCACTCTGTTGATGTCCTGGGTTGGTGCGCCGTTGATCATCATACCTGAAATAACGTTGTACCTCCCTGCCAGGTATAGCTTCTCATTTCTGCCAAATCTGTAAAGCAGCTCACCTGCAGTTTGGGTGAAAGCGCCATCACCTTGGTCAGCACCATTCTGCACTACTTCGTAAATACCGAAAAACTCCAATCCTTTGTATTTTATGAATGGATTAACCTGCAAGGCAGTCATTTGCGTAAAGCGGGGATTGAACCTGCCTTCGAAATTGCTTCCATCACCGTCAATAGTGCGTAAAACATTATAGTATCTTGCCCCGGCGCGGTCTCCGCCGTATAGCCAATGTCCGGTAGTGGTTCCCTGATTGGTATAAATCGAACCTGTCAACCGCACTCTCAGATCTTCATTTAGTTGATTATCATATCCAAGTTTGGCAAAGAAAGAGGGTTTATTGTCACTATTATCATTCAAAACCACGTTTTGGTTGAGTTTACCGTTACTTAAGCCAGCCACTCCTATGAAACCATTCTTCTGTAAAGTCACTTCACCGAATACTTCGGTGGAAAAAGCATCCATAATATAGTTACCTACAAAAGGATTATAAATTGCTCTGGCATTATCCGTTCTTCTAAAGCGCGCATCGCCGTAATTAAACTCATCCAAACCCACCCGAATCGTGGCAATCTCCATTAATCCTTCCAGAAAACCTGGCTGAATGAAATCAAGTTTATCAATCTGTATATAACCACCTTTCACCCATGCTTCCTGATGATGCCTGGCAGAAAGGTAAGTTCTTAGGTGCATTCGCACACCTTCCTGAAGTTGCACATCTATATCAAGATTGGCGGTTGGCAGGTTAAAATCCGCACCAAGTGCTGCAAGGTTATTGACATTATTTTCCTGACTAAGTCCTTGAAACTGTATCGCAAAATCTCCACCTACACGCACTTTTAATCCGTCAAATGCCACGGTATCCACCTTAGAAGTTTCAAATACGTTGATGCCTTCCTGACCAGCAGGTCTGAAATACTGCAAATTGCGATTTTGCTGTCCATAACTCACAGCACTCAGTGTGACAAGCAGTAAAGTTAAAAGGTAATTAAGAGGTTTTTTCATGGCTGAAAGCTTTAAACTATATAATTGAGATGGTCGTTTACAATAAACGATTCCGTACCTGAGCTTTTAAGTACATGACAAAATTACGAGGGGCAGTCCTCAAATAACATGACCTATGTCATGTCGCAAGGTGTTTATAGTCAGCTGTTTTGAGTGTTTCTCCAAGAGACGGAAAAGTCAGCAGCAGCATATCAATTGGACAAAAAAAATGCTGTTCCATGGCTAAAAGCACAGAACAGCATTTTTAAAATTCTTAAATGATCGGATGACTTAGTACTCTACATCTTTCAGGTAGTTGGGGAAAATTGTATAGTGTTTTTCAGCAACTTTTTCTGCGATTACCGATCGCAGTTGCGCTATATTCTCTTTTTGTTCAGCGCTGATAAATACGCTTGATGTCCCTTCTTTACCCAAATAGCTCGCTTTCAGTTGCTCCAGAGAAGGCTGCAAAGCTTCCTGCTCATCATCAGTTTCGAAAATATCGGTATCCTCGGCGTTTTCTTCTTCCTCCTTCTGTCGCTGACGAAGCTTATCAATTTTATTAAAGACTAAAATGGTAGGCTTGTCTGTGGCGTTTATTTCCGCGAGTGTTCTATTGACAATATCTATCTGCTCTTCAAAAGAGGGGTGAGAAACGTCAACAACATGCAGCAAAAGATCTGCTTCAACAATTTCGTCCAGTGTAGATTTAAAACATTCGACCAGGGTATGAGGCAGTTTACGAATAAAACCAACAGTATCGGTGAGTAAAAATGGGATTTGTTCCAAAACCACTTTCCTCACGGTAGAATCTACCGTAGCAAACAGCTTGTCCTCAGCAAAAACATCAGACTTGCTGAGCATGCGCATAATGGTTGATTTGCCAACATTGGTATAACCAACCAAAGCCACACGTACCATCTGCTGCCTCGATTTTCTTTGTGTTACCGCCTGCTTATCCAGCTTTTCTAATTTTTTCCTGAAGAGAGAAATTTTGTCTCTCACAATCCGACGGTCAGTTTCTAACTCCTTCTCTCCCGGGCCGCGCATACCAATACCACCTTTTTGCTTACTAAGGTGACTCCACATACGGGTCAGCCTTGGCAGGATATATTGGTATTGAGCAAGTTCAACCTGAGCTTTGGCTTGTGCCGTTTTGGCCCTTAAGCTAAAAATATTAAGAATCAGCAAACTACGATCAAGAATTTTAACTTCTAAAATGCGCTCAAGGTTACGCACTTGCGAGGGACTAAGGTCATCATCAAAAATAACCATATCTACTGCGTTCGCCTTGACATAAGCTTCCACCTCTTCGAGCTTACCGCTACCAATAAAAGAACGAACATCGGGCTTATCCAGCCTTTGCGTAAAAGTTTGTAGCGTTTTTGCCCCGGACGTTTCGGCCAAAAAAGCCAGCTCTTCTAGGTATTCCTGCGTTTTCTGTTCGTTTTGCTGCCGACTGACCAAAGCTACCAAAACTGCTGTCTCCTGAACGGTTGCTGTAGAATGAGTTTCAATCATATATTATAGGGATGATTTCTATATTAAAGGGAAGATTATTATTAATTGCGTCTTTTAGAACGCAAGAAAGGTGCCCAAGGTTCTCAGATGCTGTAAATGCCTTTTTGTCATGCACTGATCAGGCTGGCGGGCATAATTTGACTGACAATAAGATGGTATTCCATTGAAAAACACTTATTTTTGCACCTTTAAAATATATACGCCGCATAAGGCTTGTTGCTACTGAATGAGAGTCGCTATTGTAATCAATACATCCTGGAACATTTTTAACTTTCGTATGGGACTTATTAAGGCCATTCAGACGGAAGGCCATACAGTAATTGCGATAGCACCGAAAGATGAATACAGTGAGCTTTTGATGCAGGAAGGCTGTGAATATTTTCCTGTGTTGATGGAAAACAGTGGCACTAATCCCTTTAAAGATTTTTCTTTAACGTACCAACTCTACAAAGCCTATAAAAAATGCCAGCCTGATGTAGTTTTGCATTACACTATTAAACCAAACATTTACGGTGCGCTTGCCGCCAATATGTTAAAGTTGCCGGCCATTAATAATGTGAGCGGCTTGGGTACCGTCTTTCTTAAACAAGGTGTAACTTCCAGAGTAGCCAGACAAATGTACAGACTGTCTTTCCGCTACCCGAAAATGGTCTTTTTTCAAAATGATGAAGACCGACAGCTGTTTCTCGATTTAAAACTGGTAAAGTCAAAGATAACAGCACTTTTACCGGGTAGTGGCGTCAATACTCAAAAATTTAAACCCACAGCCAGAGCAAACCACAAGCACTTTCAATTTTTAGTGATTTCAAGATTATTGATTGATAAAGGCATTTATGAATATATTGATGCCATTAAAATATTAAAAGAAAGAGGTGTCACAGCTACTTTTCAATTATTAGGTGCACCGGACCCTACCCATACAAGGGGAATTCCGCTAAGTGACTTGGAAAGCTGGCAAAAAAACAAGCTTATCTCCTACCTGGGAACTACTGACAATGTTTTGCCTTACTTGCAGGAGGCTGATTGCGTAGTTTTGCCATCTTACCGGGAAGGCACCCCAAAAACCTTACTAGAAGCTGCCAGCACTGGAAAACCGATTGTTACCACCGATGTCCCGGGCTGTCGCCATGTCGTCAAGCATGGTCAAAATGGGTATTTGTGTAAAGTGAAAGATGCTAAAGACCTGGCAGATAAGATGGAAAATATGCTTTTATTGCAGGACAGGGAACGGGCTGAGTTTGGCAAAAACAGTAGGGAAATGGCAATAGAAATCTTTGACGAACGTATAGTCATAGATAAATATGTAAAGGCGATCGCTAAATACGCTAATAAAAATAAGTATGAAAATAATTGAAACCTCTATTAAAGGCTTAGTGGAACTCCAGCCACGTTTATTCAGTGACGATAGAGGATATTTCTTTGAGTCCTTTAATGAGAAAACCTTCGAAAGCATGGGCCTTGCGCATCACTTTGTGCAAGACAACCAATCTTTTTCTAAAAAAGGGGTACTCAGGGGGTTACACTTGCAGCTCCCACCGTATGCACAGGGTAAATTGGTGAGAGTCATCAGCGGAAAAGCCTACGATATTGCCGTAGACCTTAGACCAGAATCGGAGACTTATGGCCAAAGTTACGGCTGCATGCTCGATGGAGAATTACAGAATATGTTTTATATTCCCGAAGGTTTTGCACACGGCTTCGTAGCTTTAGAAGATACTGTCTTCTTTTATAAATGTACCAATATTTATCATCAGGGTTCTGAAGCAGGCATTATCTGGAATGATGAGGAGCTTAATATAGACTGGGGTATACAGCAACCTTTGCTCAGTGAAAAAGACCTGGAATTACCAACTTTGAAAGTTTTCGAAAAGGACATAGCAGTTGAAAAATAAAGACAATATTTATCGTGGCCTATTGCAGTTGAGCAACTCACAATGGATACTATACACATTGCTGGTTGTCATGCTGAGCACAACGAGCTCCTGTAACTTTTATCGGCAGGACATCCTCTTCAAAACCGATAAAGAATTTCGTCCTGAACTTATAGAGCTGGCGAGACTTGAAGCACAGCGAAACTATACAATTCAAAAAAATGATTTAATACACCTCGACATTTACACCAATAAAGGAGAGAGAATACTCGATCCAAATTTTGACCTTGTAAGAGAACTGTCTGGCGGAGGTATGGGAGGGGGCATGATGGGGCAACGCATGCGGCCCAATCCGGAATTTCTGGTGCAACAGGACGGCACAGTAAAATTGCCTGTGCTCGGGATGGTTCAATTAGAAGGACTTACCCTCAATGAAGCCAATATTTTTCTGGAAGATCTGTACTCAGAATATTATATCGACCCCTACGTTTTGGTTGAATTCATCAACAAAAGGGTGATTGTACTAGGCGCGACTGGGGGCACTGTCGTTCCCCTTCTTAACGAAAACACTTCCTTGCTGGAAATTCTGGCACTGGCAGGAGGATTGAACAGAGAGTCAAAGGGTAATAATATTAGATTGATAAGAGGAGATTTAGATGATCCCTCAGTTGAAATTATAGACCTTTCAACAATTGAAGGGGTCAGGAGGGCACAGCTTACCATGCAATCCGGTGACATTGTGTACGTTGAGCCTTTCAGAAGAATAGTTTCTGAGACTTTAAGAGACATTTCGCCGGCTTTAGGTGTTGTTTCCAGTCTTATAACACTGATCTTTATTATTGATGCGCGTACCAATTAAGAATTATTTAAAATATTATTTTCAGGAGCATATCCATTGAAAGACAATAGCTATAATACCAACTTCCGGAAAAACATGGCCGATGACGATGGCGATGACTTTTTGAGCAGCATAGATTATGACAAGATCTTTAATGTGCTTAAGAAGGGCTTGCCGTACATTATTGTCATCCTGGCCATTACTAACCTGCTGGCCTATACTTACCTTCGCTATACAAAACCGCTGTACGAGTCGCACTCTGACCTTAAGTTGGACATAAAAAACGAAGCTTCGGGTTTTGGTTTCGATAAACTATATTCAGATAATAGTCAAAGCTTTAATCGCTTAAGCGGAGAGATTGAGTTGATAAAGTCACGACTATTCTACAACAAAATCATCCAGGCCGTAGACCTGAATGTCAATTATTTTGCTCACGGTAAAATTCTTGATGATGAGCGATATCAAAACTCCCCGTTTGCTGTCAGTTTTACCGCCATTAGCGAAGGCTTTTATGACAGACCCATCGATGTTGAGCTTATTGATGCCAATACATACTTATTACGCTACCCTTACCAGGGGAATTTAGTTGAAGAAACCCATACGTACGGAGAGCAGGTTGCCACGCCAGGCTTTGAAATAACCCTGACGCTAAACCAGGAATACAACGCAGCCTTATCAGCTCCTACTTATTACTTCATTATTAATAGTGAAAGAGCCCTACAGCGGTATATCAGTGAGAATTTGACAGTGCAGCCCATTAATCTTAATGCAAACACCCTGCGTGTTTCATTTACGGATCACAACCGCTTCAAAGCCAGGGATCTAGTCAATGCAATTGATACTTTGTACCTTAATTATACTCAGGAAGATAAAAATAGAGCTACTAAGCAGAAGATTGACTTTCTTGATAATCAACTTTCTCTAACAGAATTGAGGCTGGACCGTTTTGAAGACTACTTTGAAAATTTCACCATCGATAATAAGTCGCTCAATATGGAGTCT
>JBGSXH010000635.1:0-2757 GCA_041751515.1 Cyclobacteriaceae bacterium
TGGATACAGCTACGCACAGTTTTGTTTTCATTTGCAGCAGATGCTTATTGCCACCAAGCCCTCTATGGTATTACATCACAAAGCTGGCGATAAACTATTCATTGATTTTGCAGGCAAGAAATTAAGTTATACCAACATAAATACCGGAGAAGTTATTGAATGCCAAGTATTTGTGGCCTGTCTTCCCTTTTCTGATTATAGCTTCGCTATGGCCTTGCCAAGCCAATCTTCGGCTGATTTTATATATTGCCTTACTTGCTGCCTTCAAAGTATGGGAGGGGTGCCACAAGCCATTGTAAGCGACAATCTTAAATCTGCTGTAACCAGGGCTAATCGCTTTGAGCCAGAGATCAATCGTGTTTTAACCGATTTAGCCAATCATTACGGTACCACTATACTTCCGGCAAGGGCTTATAAGCCCAAAGACAAAGCATTGGTAGAAAATCAGGTAAACCTTATTTATACAAGGGTGTATGCAAGGCTGCGCAACAGGCAGTTCTTCGATATATACACGTTAAATGAAGCTATTGCCTCCATGGTAAAAGAACACAACCAAACCCGCATGCAGCAAAAACCCTACAGCCGCGAAGAAAGGTTTTTAGCCGAAGAGCTGCCCCAGCTAATTAAACTACCCGAGGAAAAATTTGAAATTAAAAGCTATTGCGAATTAAAAGTGGCACCCAATAACCATATCTATTTGTCCCTGGATAAACACTATTATAGTGTACCGTACAAACTTATCGGATGTAAAGTAAAAGTAATATTTACCCGAACGATGGTTTATATTTATCATGAAGGTAAACAGGTAGCAGTACACATACGCAACTATCAGGGTGGAACCTATACTTCACACAAGGAGCATTTATGTTCTGAACATCAGCACTATCTGGATCGTAGCCCCCAATACTATACCTCCATTGCTGCAAAAAAGTCTAAAATGCTTCATTCCCTTTTTGAGCTCATCTTCAGTCAAAATAAATATCCCGAACAACTTTACAAAACTTGTGATGGATTGCTTGGGCTGCACCGTAAAAGCGACACAGCAACCTTTGAGAAGGCCTGCAAACTGGCTATAGACCATCAGCAATATGTCTCGTCCTGATTTTTGTTGACTGTTTTGTAGGGTTATCCACTTTTTTGATACCCTTGCTATTTGGTAAAGATGTTTAATTTGTTTCACTTTGAGATATCGAATCAAACGGAAGCGGGCTCTGACGTGGGGATGTCAACCCGGCAGGGATAATTCGATACGACGAAGTAAAGTTGAGGGTCGGGGTTCATAATACTCCGGCCCTTATTTCATTACTTTGTTGTCATATGCCTTTCTAAATCCCCCTTTTCTGCTGTCTTTTCAGTCTTTTCCCTTTCCCATTTAAGCTTCTTATAATTTTTCCAAGTTTTCTTTAATTCTCTTTCAAGGCTATATGCTTCAATGGGTGTCAAGCGTTCAATACTGCCATGAGGACGCTGTGTGTTATAGAATTGAACAAATGTATCCATTTGTTTCTTAGCAATTGCCATGCTCTCAAACTGCATTTCTTTTTCATTGCTAAACTCATGTTTTAATATGCCATTTATTCGCTCAGCTACCGGGTTTTCCAGCGGATCGCCATTTTCGGTCATGCTTGGAATCAACCCATATTTATTGATTGCACTTATGTATTCATTACAGCAGTACTGGATGCCTCTGTCTGAATGATGAATACATTTTTTAACACTGTTCTTTCCTGCCACCTTAATGGCCATTTTTAAGGCTGTTAGAGGGCCTATCGCCTTCAAGGTAGCATGAAGACAGTAACCCATAATTCTATGACTATAGAGATCTGTTATAATAGATAAATACCCAAAGTTTTCCTTTTCTACGATCCAGATATAGGTAATGTCGCAAACCCATATTTCATTGGATTTCAAAGCTACTTTCTCTTTTATCAAGTTGGGATATCTATGATAAAAGTGGTAGCTATTGGTGGTAACAGCCTGCCGACTTTTTCGCATTATCAACAACCCATTTTCCCTCAGAAATTCAAAGAACTTATCGCGTCCAATTTTAATCTGGTGCTCTTTAAAACTGCGCTGCATGTAGGTAAATAAATTCCTCCCGCTCCCTCTTTTCCAAACCAGCCTGGCTTTAATAACTAACTCTTTAAGCAGGTATGTATCAAAGGCTTTTTGCTCCTCGTATTGTATTCGCTGATAATACGCCTGCTTGGTATGGCCCAGTAATCCGCATAACTGGCTTATCACTATTTTTTCGTTTCTTTCCCTGCGAAGGGCTTCGATTGCCGGGCACCAAACTTTTTTTTAATATCTATTTTCAGATGATCCTCGGCAAGCTCTACCATCTTCTGCCACAAATCAGCACGGAGGCGTTCACGGTCACGTTCCTGCTCTAATTCTGTAATACGTTGTTGTAATAACCGTAATTCTTTAGAAGATTCCATAGGAGCAATATCGCATAAAGGTATCCCACCTTTTCGATATTCCGATACACCGCTAAACTGTCGCATCCAGTACAATACAGCTGATTTACCACGGATGCCATAAACACGTTGAGCCTCATCTTTGGAATAACGACCTTCCAACACTTCTTTTACTACCCGCCATTTAAACTCTTCAGTATAAATGTTAGGTACATGTTTCTCTTTCATATTTTTGTCCTGTTTTTAGTTGACTTATCCACATTTTTGAAGTCAACCTATTTCAGGACGAGACAATCTCTAAAAACCTATGATAATGTCCCGCAGGTGCGGGACCAAT
>JBGSXH010000636.1:0-5635 GCA_041751515.1 Cyclobacteriaceae bacterium
AAGACAGCTTTAATTTTTTCTTGAACAATATAGTCGACCAGGTTGGTGACGTCGCGCAGTCCAATATCACTAAGCGTGGAAATTCCCTGAAGTCCTCGAACTTTGATGCCATACGCTTTTCCGAAATATCCAAAGGCATCGTGTGCGGTTACCAATATTCTTTGGTTTTCAGGAATGGTTTCAATTTGTGTCGTAGTCCATTCATGCAGTTCGTTTAGTTGTTCAATATAAGTCAATTCGTTTCTGCCAATGATTTCGGCAAGCTCGGGATAGGTATCTTGCAATTGCTCGCTAAGTCTTTCCACCATTTGGACCCATAGCGAAATATCAAACCAAATATGCGGATCGTGAGCATTTTTGTATTCGGGGTGGCTAAGAAGATTTTCTTCAGAAAGGAGTTCCCCCGCAGCAATGACCTGCTTTTGGCGTGCAAGTTTTTGAAGGATGTCTACCATTTTTCCTTCCAACATTATGCCGTTATATATGACAAGATCGGCCTGGCGAATGGATTTCAAATCTCCCTGGGTCGCCTTATATAAATGAGGGTCAACACCCGGGCCCATAAGAGGCTCGACCGCAGCATGCTCATCAAGCAATGCCTTTGCCGCATCTGCCAGCATGCCTGTTGTGGTTACAATTCTTATTTTACCATCCTGATCTTTCTGTTGTGGCGAACAGCCGGAGAATAACATAGCGCAAATGAGCACGCACGAGACACCGTACAGCGCACTCTCAGCGCTTATCATTTCTAGTCTTTTTCGCATCGCTTATTCTGTCAATAGGATATTCTGAGAAACTTCTCTCGAAACAAAAATAGTTTTCTTATCATCAATGATTATCTCCATGGAATCATCAAAAGCTGCTTTGTCCAATACTTTTATTTTCGCACCTAAATAAGCGCCAATTTTGTCAAGGTATTGCAAGAAGAGCGGACTTGTGTCTTTTACTGCAATTACCAATCCGCTGCCGCCTAAAGGAAGCTCACTAAGCGGCACCTGAGGCTTGGCTTTAAATTCGCCATGTTCGTCAGGAATTGGGTCGCCATGTGGATCATACTTGGGGTTGCCCAGAAATTCATCCAATCTTCGGATGAGCAGGGGGGATTTGATGTGTTCCAGCTGTTCGGCAATTTCATGCACCTCATCCCAGTTGAACTTCAGTTTTTCTACCAGAAAAACCTCCCATAGTCGGTGCTTACGAATTACCTGCAGCGCACCAAGTCTTCCTTTTTCAGTGATATTCACACCCTGGTACTTTCGATAGGTAACTACTTCTTTGACATTCAACTTTCGAAGCATATCGGTAACGGAGGCAGGTTTGGTGTTGAGCTCATCAGCAATACCGTTTGTTGAAACCTCTACCGCTCCCGCGTTAGACAAATGGTAAATCGCTTTCAAATAATTCTCTTCCGCAAAACTTAGTATCATATAATCTACAATAGGGTCAACGCAAATATAGTATATTTAGGCATATCTAAAAATATATTTAAGCATTTAAATAACCTGACAAATAGGCAGGCAAAAACCAATAATTTTAGCAAATAAATCAACCTAATATAATATTTAGACAAGGCTAAATCAGCTAAAAAGATTAGTATCGCTGTTTTGCCAAGGAATGTAGCAAGTTGCTTATAGATAATGTCTATGAGGATAATGAGCGGCCATGCTAAATGGTGTCACGCTAAGAAGTTAAAACGATTATAGGGCAGGAAGATGTTGATGTTGAGGGGTGAGATCGGATGAATCGTGTACTAATTACACAAGGATTATCGTATTAGATGCTATCCAAAAGATCAATCAGTTTTGCTTGTTCAGCATCCCAGCTTAAGTGGTAGGTGGATTTATCGTTGTAAAATGAGGTATTCAGCAACTTTTCCCTGAGGGTTGTTCCGGACGTATGGTCCGATATCACCGCTGCCTCGAAGTGCTGGTAAAAGAGCTCCCATAATGAATTTGGCGTCGAAATGACTGGCAGGTGGGCATTTAGGTATTCATACAGTTTCGTGGGTATCTTGCTGGCAGTCACAGGGGAGTCTTTATATATGATCAAGCCGATATCAGCCTCTGCTATTGCTGCTGTAATAGCATTGTATGGAACCAATTCTTGCAGGCCTGTTAACTTTATAAATGACTTATCTGTAGATAATTGAAGTATTTTATTTAATGTATCACTTTCCATGCATCTTCCAATGATATGCAAGTGATCTAACAGCCCATGTTTATGCAGATCGTTGGCAAGTGAGATCGCTTCCAGAACGCCGGTACTTTTGGCCAGTGTGCCTGAGAAAAGCATTTTTAATGGTGCTTTAAGACGCTGAAAAGGTGGCTTTTGCTGCACTGTTACCGCTTTATTCTCCAGCACAGTAAAATTGCTTCCTATAAACGGAAGCGTTAGGCTGTAGCATCGCTCAGCGAGGATAAAATGATCAATATAGCGAGCAGATAATTTCTCAATTTGCCTTACTATTGCTGCTAATGAGAGTTTGATAGCATTGGGAAAATTACTCAGCTGACGTATATTTTCATAATAGTCTTCTTGAACATCATATAATAATTTCGTTCCGAATAATATTCTGTAAAGAATGCTAACTATCAGTAATTCATAGGTATTAACTATTAAGATATCAGGTTTAAGTTGAATAAGCTTTTTATAAAATTTCCAAGATGCCGTGATTCTGGATAGCCATAGTCGATCAAATTCAAAGACTGGATGAAAATGAATATTAGCAGCTTTCAGCTGACTTTTTGAATAAAAGCCTATGATATTAACAGTATATTTGTTTGTTTGGCTGATGGTTTTAGCCATCTTCTCAAACATTCTGGTATCATCAACCGGTTTTAGTACTGAAGCCAATACAACTGTTTTTCTCATTATTATAATTTTATCATCGTTATTAAAACGCGAATGTTTCTATGGAATTAAAAGAAATTATAGAAAATGCCTGGGATAACCGGGAATTATTAAAAGATAAAGATACAACCATTGCCATTAAAACCATTATTGAAGAGCTGGACAAGGGAAATTTGCGCGTAGCGGAGCCGGTTGGTGATCAGTGGCAGGTCAACGAATGGATAAAAAAGGCGGTAATTCTTTACTTTCCACTTCAAAAAATGCAGCTAGTGGAAGTGGGGCCTTTCGAGTTTCATGATAAAATAAAATTGAAAAAAGGTTACGATAAGCTAGGTGTCCGCGTGGTGCCACATGCTGTCGCCAGGTATGGTGCTTACTTAAGCAAAGGTGTAGTAATGATGCCATCGTACGTAAATATTGGCGCTTATGTTGATGAGGGTACCATGGTAGACACCTGGGCTACGGTAGGATCCTGTGCTCAGGTAGGTAAAAATGTACATTTGAGCGGTGGAGTAGGTTTGGGTGGTGTTTTAGAGCCTGTGCAGGCCTCGCCTGTAATTGTCGAAGATGGGGCATTTATAGGTAGCCGCTGTATTCTGGTAGAGGGAGTGCGTATTGGAAAAGAAGCCGTTCTAGGCGCTAATGTTACCTTAACGGCAAGCTCTAAGATTATAGATGTCACTGGCAGTGAACCAGTCGAATACAAAGGATATGTGCCGGAAAGATCGGTCGTCATCCCGGGCAGTTATGCTAAGTCGTTTCCTGCCGGAACTTATAATGTACCGTGTGCTTTAATTATCGGTAAAAGAAAAGCAAGTACGGATTTGAAAACTTCCCTAAATGAAGCTTTGAGAGAAAATAATGTGACTGCATAAAAACTAATAATATTAGTATGTGAATGGGTTTTGATTTTCTGCAATTTTGGGTATTATCATGCGTTAGTCAGACTAGTTCATTTCGGGTAAAATCATTTTCATGATTGTCTCGTATATTATGCAAGCATTTAAAGTGATTGACTTCAATAACTATTGAACCAATATGTTTTCCATCATTCTGTCATTTATATTCTTCTTCAATACCACTTTATCAAATGGCTTCTCAGGAAGTTTCAGGCCAGAGCTTATGGCGGCTTCTGAGTCAGCCGCTGATAGCAATGGGCAGTTTTCCCCTGGTGAAGAGCTGGAATTTAAGGTCACCTTCGGCTTTTTTTCAGTAGGCAAGGCCAATATGAAAATGTATGATAAGCTATACAAAGTTAACGGTCGGGAATGCTATAAAGTAGATATTTTCGGAAAAACTACAGGTGCAGTAGATTGGGTTGCTAAAGTGGACGATAATTGGGGCGCATTCATTGATGCCGATGCGCTTTTACCCCATATTTCCTATAGAAACATCAAAGAAGGTAATTATCGGAAGAAAGAAATTTCACGGTTCGATCATAAATCAAATATGGTAGAAGTGAAAGTCCTGAACAATAAGACCGGACAGTACAAAGAGCCACTTTATATACAGGTACCAACAGATGTGAAGGATATGATCGGGGGATATTTGTTTTTGCGTACCCTCGATTTCAAACAACTTACCGCCGGCGATATCATTGAGTTGAGTGCATTATTTGAAGATACACTTTATGATTTCAGGGTATTGTTTGAAGGCAGAGAAGTAGTGAAAACTAAAGCTGGTACTTTCAATACAGTTAAACTGAAACCATTGATGCCAGATAATAAAATTTTTGCCGGTGAAAATTCTATATCAGTCTGGTTTTCAGATGATGACAATAAAATTCCTATTAAAATTGAAGCAGATATGTTTGTGGGCAAAGCTGGTTGCGAACTTACTGACTACAAAGGATTAAAACACAGTCCCCAGGCATTAGTTGCCAAAAATTAAATCCCCTTAGGTAAGGATTAAGGTGATAATCGACCATTTTCGGTATTATAATTGTTTAAACTTGCGGTAGAAATACAATCTTTATATTTACATTATCAAGTTTATGAAATTATATCACCTGAGCTGGATTTTCGTGCTTGCTGCTTTTTTAACTTCCTGTCAGGAAGAAGATAGTGATTCAGGAGACAAACACTTTAAAGCTGGAAACTACCAGCAGGCAGTCACTGCCTACGAAATTTACCTGGAAACCAATCCCAAACATGTAAAATCTGAATACAACAGGGGTAGAGCATACGAAGAGCTTGGCGAGTACGATAAAGCCGAAGCTGCCTACAAGCGTGTATTGGAAATTGACAATAAGAATGTGCAGGCCAATATGAGCCTTGGTAAACATCATTACCGCGAAGGGGACTTTGAAGGTGCTGCCTATTATTTTGATCAGGCGACCAGCATCGATCCCAATAATGCGAATGCCACTTTCCTGAAGGCGCGTTCATACCATAAGGCCGGCAATGTGGAAGAGGCAATGGGTGAATATAATAACGCTATTAGCCTTGATAAAAATCTTGGTGATGCCTATTTATACCGTGGAGCTTTAAAGATTCACCTGAAAAGAACATCATCTGCCTGTGATGATTTTCGTCAAGCGAAGAACCTTAATATCAGCGAGGCAGAAAATGCGATTAATAACTATTGCCAGTAATCGCTGATTACTTTCATTAAGATTTATTGTAATGCTAAGCATTAAAAAGTCATGGACAAAGGCCATGACTTTTTCGTTTTAAGTAATAAGTACATTGTATTTATGGGCAGCTTCTTATAAGTATAGCTCATAAATTAGATGTAATTGGTTATTTTAACAGTAATTATAAGTTTAATAACCAGTATATAAAGT
>JBGSXH010000637.1:0-4482 GCA_041751515.1 Cyclobacteriaceae bacterium
CGCTTTTTTCCAACAAACACCTTAATACGGACAGCTAGTGGTGGCCAATGAGCCACCCAAGATGAGGTGGATGCGCTATTCAGAGGTCAGTCTTTTGGCACCCAAAGTGCCGGGGAAGTTCCTGGAACTTCTATCACCAACATTCATCAAAATACCCTCCAGCATTTCAGGGAATATCTTAGCCGGTATAATCACTTATCAAAATTGCTTACCATCGTAAGGGACTTGTCGCTACCCTGAGTATGCCAGATCACACACCCTTTTCTATCTGTTTTTGCATTTTTTTAGTGTATTATGTACAGCATAATACTGCTGGTACCTTGTTAATTTCTTGATGGCACTGCCATTGCCTTATTCTTTATCTGTTATGAGTTCCCAATACCCCGCCCTTTCTCCTTCTTTGCGCGTTAAAAGGTTCTGTTCCTTTAACTTTTGAATATTTTTTTCTACCGCTCTTTCAGTGATGTCTATGCTTTTTGCCATTTCCGGAATGGTGACATATTGGTTGTGGTAGATCAACTCCAATATTTTCAGGGCACTTTTTCCAATTTTTGAGGGAGCTTTCTCGGTTAGTATTTCTTTTGTCGTGCTCCAGTTTTCAGGAGAAGCTTTCCCCGAACTTTTCCCCGAACTTTTCCCCGAACTTTTTTCGGGCCGCTGTAAAATGACTGTAAACATGCCAGATGTTTTAAATTGAGGCTCAGAAAGTTGAGCGGTCTTCATCTGGTCTTTAATCCTGCCAATCCCTGAGCCGACTTGTTCTACCATACGAATGCGAACAAAGAGACCGAAAATCAAAGGGTTTCTGCTGTGGCTTTTGGTCCCAAAATCTGTGGGAGAGATTGCACTGGTGAGCCCCCCTGGATTACTTACCTCAACACGGTCTTCAAAAAGTTCAATAGTTATTTTTGCACCCCTGTCATAATAATCACGGTGGGAGAGGGCATTGATAATGGTTTCTTTCAAAGCGGTTTCAGGAACTTCCCACACCTCCTTTCTGGGGCCACTTCCTTCAATTTCATAGCGGACGTCCAGCTTCCCTTTCAGCCACTGCATGGCTTGTTCATACTGTTTCATCAAAGGGCCACCATAGGCCTTGTCATCAATAATCTGGGTCTTATTGAGGCCTTCAAAGGCTATACAGCGAATCACAGAAGTTTCGATAAATTGCTCAGGCGCTGTTCCAAAGAACAATACACCTCCATTTTTTATGCTGCCATCTGGCAGTACAAGTTTCAGGTTTTGAATAATTTGCTCTCGACTGATGGTTTTAGATAGCCCACTTTGTGCACGAAACTCTTCGAACCAGGTATCTTCCATATCATTTAATGGATCAAAATGCGGGCAGGGTGCTTCGTCAAAATAAATCCGGTCGGATCGCTGGAAGAAGTCCCGCATTTGCTCCACCGTGGTGAGTTTTTGGGTATTGGGGCCCTGCCTTACATAAATAGCTCCAGATAAGACATAGGGTTTCTGTGGCCCGCTATTTACTTCAATCACCCAAACGGTTTTATTTTCTACTTCCACCGGATAGAGCATAGTAGAAATATGAGGATTGATTTCGTTTAAGGAATTCTGAATGGCTGATCTTTTCCCATTGTCTATTTCAGCTCCATGAATGACATTATTATCGCTCACCCCAATCAGCAAGACACCTCCGGCAGCATTGGCAAAGGCGCAGATTTCCTCACTGAGCTCTTTGAGCTTATTGGGGACACGAACTTTAAACTCTGCATTGTAACCCTCTCCGGATTGGACAATGCTTTGGAGGACTGAGGAGGTGATCATATGTGCCATGATTTATGTTGATTCCAAACAGTTTTTATAGTAAAGGCTCTTGCTTTTCCTTCTATTAAAGGGTAAATAAATCTATATCTTTTTCTGTTTGAGCCACTATTAAACTGGAGAGAATTTCTAATTGACAAAGGTTAAAAGTTCTCGATAATTTACTGCTTTATTTGGCTCTTTTTTTCGAATACCCTCTTTGTAGCACTTCTATGGTGTTTGTCTTTTCAGTCTCCCATGCCTTCTTTTATAGTTGTAATACGGTACAAAATTACTAATTGTCTAAGCCATGATTTGATACAGGTGGCGGTTATTTCTTAGTTTCATATAGCTGATTTATAATACAAAGATTGGATACAGGTGCGTAGCCTTCTTGCGCAGTGAAAATTGATCTTTATTTCATTTACCTTAAACAAAAAAGAGAAGCCTACTCAATCCACCTCCATAAACTTCTCATCCCCGCACATCCGCACGATTTTAGGCGTAAAGATCCCTACCACCTCTACCAAATCCTTCTGAAACTCCATCACCTGGTGGATGTCCTAATAAGCCATAGGCGCTTCGTCCAGGCCGGAGCCTATTAGATCTACGCCGGAATCCTGCAGCAGCTTTTGTACTTCGGTAGGGGAAATGCTTTGTTTGGCCTTCGTCCTTGACATTAAGCGACCGGCCCCGTGGGAGGCGGAACGAAGGGAATCGGCCTGGCCTTTTTCGCGCACAATAAAGTCGGGAGCGGTCATGGAGCCGGGGATAATGCCCAGCACGCCTGCGCCTGCCGGGGTAGCCCCTTTCCGGTGTACGATGAGCTCATTGCCTGCCGCATCGAGTTCCTTCCAGGCAAAGTTGTGGTGGTTCTCAATCATCGCCAGGGGCTGCTCGGCCAGCGCTGCTGCCAGGCGTTCATGGATCTGGTGATGACAGGCAGAGGCATAATCGCCGGCCAGGTTCATGGCCAGCCAGTATTCCTGTCCTGCTTCGGTATCCAGGTCCAGCCAGGCTAAATGCTTTGCTTCCTGCGGGAGCTTGCAGGCCTCCATGGCCAGTTTAGTATAATGCCCGGCAATGGCAGCGCCCATCCCTCGGGAGCCGGAGTGGGAAAGTACCGCCAGGTAGTTGCCTGGTGGCAGCATGAATTCATTTTACGGATCCATGATTTCCACTAGTCCGAACTCTACGAAGTGGTTGCCTCCACCCGAAGAGCCTAGCTGGCTGAAGGCCCGGTCTTTCAAGCCGCGCAGCATCGCAATTTCATTAAACTCCGGCCGCTCGATGACCTCATGTTCTTTGGGCTTTTGGAAAGTAGCCCGCCCAAAGCGGGTATTGTCTACCAGTGTTTTTTTCAGTGGCTCCCGCTTCTTTTCTAGGAAACCCGCTGGCATATCGTAAATGGTCATGCACATACGGCAGCCAATGTCTACGCCCACGCCATAAGGGAGGTTTTGCCGAGGAGTTTCAACTTTAGAAAATATTAATTTTAGCCCAATTGCTCTTTCATCAACTGGTAATTCTCTTCATCATAACAGACGAAAAGGACCTTTTTAATTTGATCAGATGCTAATAAAAATTCGGAAACAGTATCCACAGCAATTTGGGCAGCTTCTTTTTTAGGAAAGCCATAAATGCCCGTGCTGATATTGGGAAAAGCGATGGTTTCACAGCCGTTTTTTACAGCCAATTGTAATGAATTGCGGTAGCAATTGGCCAGGTTCTGTGCTTCATTCTTTTTCCCTCCATGCCAGACAGGTCCTACTGTATGGACCACATAATTGGAAGGCAGATTTCCTGCAGTGGTAATAACCGCCTCCCCGGTTTTGCAGCCACCCTGTCGGGCTACTATGCTCCTGCATCCTTCTAAAATAGCAGGCCCTCCGCCACGGTGAATCGCTCCGTCCACACCGCCTCCACCCATTAAAGAGGAATTCGCTGCATTGACAATGGCATCTACTTCCACCTTGGTAATATCTCCATGTAAGAGTTCTATGCTATTAATTTTACCTTTCATAAAGATGTGAGTACATTAAGTGAGGCTGGTTTTTCAGTTTAATTTAATAAATTATAGTTGTTGAACAAACTGTTAATTAGCATCATATTTAATACTTGTTGAGAATATGAGCCAGATAAAGCTATTATTCGGCTCGTAAATTATTTATATTTGAGCCGAATAAGAAATATAATCGGCTCATGAACTATAGCTGGCAACATTCCGACTGGCCCAAATTCAGCTATTCGCTTGAAGGACTTGAGGATATTTTGTATGATTTTGCAGAACGGACTGGTCGCGTGAGCGGTCTTTTAGTTGGTTTATCTACAGGTAGGCAGGAAGAGGCAATCATGGAACTGATGGTGTCTGAAGCTATCAAAACTTCGGCCATCGAAGGTGAATATTTGAGCAGACAGGATGTAATGTCCTCGATTCGCAATAATATGGGATGGGGTATGCAGCTTGAGCCAGTAAATGACTTGAAAGCCCAGGGAGTAGCAGAACTTATGGTGGATGTGCGCCATAGCTTTGCTGAAAAACTAACATTGGATAAGCTTTTTTCCTGGCATCGTATGCTTATGAAAGGCAGCAAAGGAATAGCGGTAGGAGAGTGGCGTAGCCATGAAGAACCCATGCAGGTGGTATCGGGTCCTATGGGCAGGGAAAGAATACATTTTGAAGCACCGCCTTCTTCAATGGTTCCGCAAGAAATGGAT
>JBGSXH010000638.1:0-2588 GCA_041751515.1 Cyclobacteriaceae bacterium
CATGGGCTTTACCTTCCTTGATATTATAGTTTACGGTAATGGTTTGGCCTAAAGTATCGGTGCTGTAAACTACCTCACTCTTAAAATAGCCACGGCTTCGCAGGTAAAGCTGCATCTGATTTGCAGTATTTCTGGCGATGGTACTGTCAAAAACAACGACTTGCTCTCCCCACCGCATGAGTAAGTTGCCTTCTTCCAGGGTGACGTTTTTCCTAGCGACTTTGCGTTCTTTTCTTCGTTTGAGACGACTTACACGATTTTCATCCTCTGCATGTTTAGCAATTCTCTCATCATATTTTTTAATAATGGCATCTTTCCGCCGACGAATGTTAGTTTTATCGTATGACTCTTCACCGATATAGTAAATGCTGACGTAGGGAGAAAGCGGAAGTAATGGAATTCTGCTATTGGGTGTCTGGCGGTAAAAATTGGTAAGTTCGTCTTTATTTACATTTTCATTATCTTTAATGCTTTGCCGATAAAGCAGATATTCGTTGTCTTTCAGTTGCCTGGGGCCCAGACAGCCCGAGACCAAGACGCAAACCAGTAACAGTAGAAGGCGATTATACAAATACTTCAAAATAAAACCTTAGTCAATGGTAAGTAAAGCCACGGCAAAATACATAAAATCTCTGCAAATAAAGAAATACCGTAAAGAAGCGCAATCTTTTTTAGTAGAAGGTGCAAAATGTATTGAAGAGCTATTAGGCAGTGATTTAAACATCCAGCAGCTGCTGCTCACTCAGGAATTTCATGATTTACATGTCGAACGCTTGAAGCAATATTCCGGCCAGTTGCATGTATGTAAGGCCGAAACGTTGTCGCAGGTAGGTTCTTTGAAAAGTAATAATGCGGGTCTGGCTGTGGTACAGATGCCGGCAAATCAATTTTCTCCTCCTTCCACCGGTGAATACAGTCTGGTACTGGACGATGTCCGTGACCCGGGAAATCTTGGCACTATCTTACGTATCGCTGATTGGTACGGCATCAGCTCGGTCATTTGTTCTGAACACTGTGCGGATGTGTATAATCCTAAAGTAATTATGGCTTCCATGGGCTCTTTTGCCAGACTATCAGTACATTATGCTGATATCAAGAGCATTTTGGCAGATGAAAAGCGTGCAGTGATAGGCACATTGCTGGAAGGTGAAAACCTGCACACCTTTACTTTTCCACAAGAGGGCGGTTATATTGTCCTCGGGAATGAATCGAATGGTATCAGTGACGATATTAAATCATTGATTCAGTATCCGGTAAAAATCCCGGCCTTTGGTGCTGCGGAGTCTTTGAACGTTGGTATTGCTGCTGCTGTTTTTTGCGATAACTGGCGAGCTGCACAACTGCGCCGATAACCCTGCCATGCTTTTTACTAAAAGAAGCCTTTTTCTTTGCTGGCTTCCAGCATCATGGCTTCAGCGGTGGCTTTTCCCAGATAACGATCAATAAAATGGTGGGAAATATAGAGCAGTGGGGTCAATGCAATGGCCGCAATGGATTTATAAACATAGTTGATTGCCGCTACAGAAAGCACCTGGCTCATCGACCAATCTCCGAAAATATAAAAGGCAATGGCTAATACGAGGAAACTGTCTACCAGTTGCGCTACAAGAGTGGAGCCGGTAGCGCGTAGCCAGATTTTACTGCTTCCGGTAACTTTTCTCAGCTTATGGAAAACATATACATCCAGCAGTTGTCCCACCAGAAAGGCGAAAAGAGAACCGACAATAATGCCCATTCCCTGCTGAAAAATCTTGGTAAAGGCAAAATCAATATTGAAAAACCGACCTGTATTATCAGTATTATTCACATCCAGCCAAAAGTCTGCAGGCGGCAAAAGGGTGACTACGTAAATCACAAAGAAAATATAGAGAATAAACACTGCGGTCAAATACGATATCTTTTTTACACCCGCCTTGCCAAAATATTCATTGATGATATCGGTGGTGATAAAGACAAAAGGCCAGATAACTACGCCAGCAGTAAGGTTGAAGTCCAGTCGAAAGTCTTCTAACAGCGGAATCTGCGCAGGTGGAAGGCCGAGCAATGTTTCGCCAGAGAAAATTTTCACGCCAATCATCTCTGCCAAAATTGCATTGGTTAAAAAAATACCGCAAAGAACGATGAACAAATTGGTCTTCCTTCGTTCAAAGATACTTTCAGACTTCATATAGTAATACAGGGGATTAGTTTATAGCAATGGTATTGATACGATATGCTAATCAATAGTAAACGGCCATTGCTTTTTTTTGCAATAGTAGGTGATGAAGTAACTGTGTAAGCGTCTTGTTTTAAAATTGTCTACAAGGAATGTAGCGGGAAGCATATGCCGGTAAATCTGGCTTATTACCTCATTGTTACATTTTACCAATGATTTTTACTTCGTCATCGATAGCAATTGTTTCACCTTCTATGGCCAGTCTGGCGTTCTTAAATTCCACCATGGCTTCATCCAGGAGAGGACTTAATTCCCGGTAACGAATTGAGTAATGTCCCAAAAGTAATAAATCGACTTCGGCCTTTCTGGCAATTATACCCGCTTGTCCTGCAGTAGAGTGAAAAGTTTCCTTTGCACGGTCTTCACGGTCATT
>JBGSXH010000639.1:0-1889 GCA_041751515.1 Cyclobacteriaceae bacterium
GCTTCAGAAAATTTGAAAGCATTATTAGGTCTTAAAATATATTCTAATTCCCAAGTATTATTTGAAGTTAATTCAAAGCGACTTTCAGCATTTCCTGTAAAGTCATTAAACGTGCCTACGATGTACAGATCATCGATACGTTGATCTGGCGGATTTTGGTTGGTCATTGTGTAAACCAATGTTTCATCATTGAATACAATGTCATACGTACCGGCAGGCCAACAGGTCGTATTATCGTTGCCCACGCTGTTGCTTACCATTACTCCCGTACAGCCAGCATCTCCCCAATCTTCATCAGACCAGTCAGTAGTATTACGCAACTTCCAGCCGCCGCCATCCATGATCACATCTTTGCGCTCCCACGTATTATCAGCAATGAGCTCAAATGCATCACCGGTTTCATCGGCTGCACCACCCCAACCATTGAAATTGCCGGCAATATATATGGCGGCATGATTGGCACTGTATAATGAAGCAAATATTTTAAAGGCGGTGGTGTCCCTGACTACTCCATTTTGGGAATCCGTAGCTGTGAACACAATTTTGTAATCACCTTCGGTAAGTCCAGCAGCCCCGAAAACAGAACCTTCCCAAACTATCGAGTCTGATGTGCCAGAAAGTGTCTCCGATAACTCGTTCACTACATTGTTACTTGCATCCAATAATTGAATTGATCCACTGGCTAACGGTGAGAGTGGACCATCAGTCCAGAATCCCTTTATATTAAATTCCGTTTCAATTTTGATCAATGCATTATTGGCAGGCTGACTGCTCGCCAATCTTGGCGGCACACTGTTTACCGGGATAGTATCCGTATCTACAGGATCCTCACACGAGTAAATAAAAGCTACAGTCGCAACTGCAGCTAGTAATCTTAATACTTTTTTCATACCTCTTTATTTCTAAGTAATTATACTATTTAGTAAAACAATAATAGCAAAGTAATGAAAATATCACAAAAGTAAAACCACTAAATAGGGGGCATTTTTAATATAAATTTGCTGCAAACGATTGTATTTGCGAATATTTTAAAACCATTTTGAGATTGGTCAAAATTTTACGTGCCATTTGTTAACTTTTCATCTTCATTTTGAGGTCAATCAAATAAAGAAGTTATGAAGAAAAGGATACTGTTTGCGTGCTATCTTGTAATAGTACAATTAATCTCTTATGGTCAGTTTGCTCGGGTGACGCCTGCTGATGCTGGAGCAGATGATGTAGCGAAAATAATCTTTGATGCCACACAGGGCAACAAGGAATTACTAGGAGCTTCCAAAGTTTATGTTCATTCAGGGATCGTAACCGATGGACCTACCGAAATTGCATGGAATAATGTGATCGGTAACTGGGGTGCTGATGATGGTGTAGGAAAAATGACCAAAGTAGATGGAAAGGAAAATGAGTGGGAAATTTCACTTTCACCAACTATCAGGGAGTATTACAAAGCAACATCGCAAACTAATATTTTTAGACTAGCGATGGTATTTAGAAGTGCTGATGGCAATATTAAAGCTTCTATCAACCCAGGTACTTATGAGTGGGGTTTTGTGTCAAATAGTGGAGACACGTATCTAAATATTGGTAATGAGGGTTATGTAATTATTCATGAACCAGATAAAAACGAGGTTTTTGTGGCCTCGGGTGAGCATGTAACCATAAGCGCCCTTGCATCCGACGATGTGACCAGCATGAAACTGGAAATAGACGAGGGGAATGGATTTGAAGAAAAAGTAGCTGTAAGTAGTGGTAAGAGTATTTCCTATAACTACACGCCTGCCAATTCAATGAAAATTAATGTAAAAGTTACGGCCATCGTCAACCAGGTTACGGTTACAGACCAAAAGGAGCTAAACATCATTATACGATCCGAAAATGAGTCAGCACCTGTA
>JBGSXH010000640.1:0-3503 GCA_041751515.1 Cyclobacteriaceae bacterium
ATATAGCGGTGGTAAATGCAAAGATGAAACTGACCGGTCAGACGGCAACGGCAAAAATAGAAACTCCCGGTAAGAGGACTAATATATTTACATTTGTGTTGCACAAGAGAGGAGAGGACTGGCAATGTGTAGCTGCCCAAAACACTGATATTGTTCCTGGTATGGAAACGCATGTCAGAAGTGAAGATGGGGACCTCAGAGCCGTCAGCTATTAAAAATGAGAGTACTGGAAAATATCTGGACATCAGCAGGTTTTAAAAGATTAAGCTAGCTATTGCTCTATGTTTTCCAGCTGTTCTTCTAGAACATTTTTGTCATTATTTATCTCCACTTCACCATCTTTCAAATCGATCATCTGATAAACCTGATAGCTTCCTGCACATATCAAAACAAAACCCATTGCTTTTACCACTTTATTCCAGTGGTCTTCCACAAATGACCCACCCTTTAGGAGTAGTGCAATGATGCTAGACAGTACGATGAGAGTGACGACTTCCATGATGAGAATATGAACTATATAAACGAATGTATCTGCTTCAGTGCTGTGTAGTCTGATAAACTGGATAAAGGTCAGATAGATAAACGGTATCACAGGGTTACTCAAACCAACATAAAGCCCTCTTTTCAGTAGTTGGCCGGATTCAGGAGTTTTAACGTTTTCTTTTTTCTTAAAGCCTTTGAACAATATAATTACCCCCCAAATTACCAGCATGGAGGAAGCAACCAGGTAAAAGGCTGCTTCTACATTTTCATTGGAAGTAATGTAACTGTTGGCCAGCAGCGCAAAACCAATGTAAATCAACTTGGCCAGCATGAAGCCGCAGTATACTTTAAGCCCGCCAACTCTACTGACCTGCATTGAGGTATCTACAATTAAAAACATAGTTGGACCCACGGGTATGCCTAATAATAATCCTGCAAATAGCGATATAAGCAGTGCGGACAGTTCAAAAGATTCAAGCATATATATGATGTATTCGATATGGGATAGAGATACGCACCGCGATTAGTTAAATAGGATTGAATTAAACCGCAGCGTCCATAGTAGATAAAAAAAATACTGTTGCAATATAACTGTGTGGGTAGGAAATTATTTCAATAGGAGAACATTCATATACGATTCTGTTGAAATGTAGCAGAAGGCATTTAATCAGATAAACGGAATTGCAGACCTATTTAAAAATCTCAAAAACCATTTATCTGATTAGTGTCATTAGTTGTATCCCTGCTGCATTTGCTGCTGCTGTTGCTGTTGCTCGGGTCTGATCTGCCACTGTTGCACCTCTTTTTCGTCTACAGAAATCAATTCTCCGTCTACGAAAGTGACAAGGGCGTAAAATCTTTCGGTCCTTTGTACACGATAAATTTTTTGGCTTTCATTAAGCTCGCTAATTACAGCATCCCTATTGCGTCGTAAAAAAACTTCTTCTCGCATGCCAATAAAAAATTCATCTCTTGGAGTGAACAGTGTACAGCCTTCAAAGAGCAAAAATATGGTAAAGAGTATAGCGATGTTCTTCATATTGTAAAGTGATTTTTAATGATAACAAAAAAACAGACTTATGTTCTTAATTATTTCATAATGCTGTTCAATTCTTCTTGCTTAATCAATATAAAACTTTTTCGGTTTTAATTTGTCAGGAACGCTATCCTCTTCCAACATTTGCCTTAAGTTGATTTCAATAGTCCTGGCAATCGATGTCACAGGGGTATCTGTAGGTCTGTCTTCAAAGGGGTTTTGCATATGAATGGCAGACTTTTCCACTAAGAAAAAAACACAACTGATGACAATAGACATGGGAAGTGTGAAAAACTCAAACTGCTCCATAAGTCCTATTGGCAAAAATATGACGAATAAGTAAAGTAAAAATTCTACAAATAGGCTATAAGTTGTGGGAAACACTGTGTTCTTAAGTCGTTCTGCCATTCCCATGGAGTCGGTTAGGCGGCTAAGCGTCTTATCAATCTCTACTTGTTGAAAATCATTTACCCAATTCTTTTCGGAAGCAAACTTTAAGTCTCCTCCGTGCATCAGCAATAGGGCATTGGGTACATTCTGATGCAGTTTTATCTTAGCAAATTCATCAGCAGTTAAATATTGGTGCTTGTCCTCCAGGTTCAATTTGCCTCTTAAAGACTCACCAAGCGCATAGCACCACATAATTTGTCGGTAAGCTACATTTTTGGTAAAACCATGTGAGGAAGGATCCTGCTCTGAATCTGGCATAAAAGTCAAATACTGTCTTATTAATGATCGACTATCGTTAACAATAGCCCCCCATATTTTCCTGGCTTCCCACCACCTTTCGTAAGCCTGATTGATTCTAAAGGCGAGCAATAGTGAGATTGCAGTACCTAATGTCGAAGTGATGGACAAAGGAATTGAAATATAGGCCAAAGCAAAATGCTGGTCCAGCATTAAAACAATAAATGTATAAATGGTTATTATTATAATTTCGACCCTTATTTTATTGAATATAAATCCAACCGGGACTCCTTTTTTTAATAGCATAAGATCACTTTAAGTTTTGCTATATACATTTACTTAACTAAATACATTAAGATGTGATATGTTTTAAAGACCTGTCGATATAATTAAAATTGAAGTTATTAACTGCGAAGCTGATGATAAAGCCAGCAGCATGTTATATTGAACTGTATGACTGATGATCTAATCTTGTTCTGCTCCCTATGAAAAGAAAGCTATATAATATCCTGGAAAATAAAGACTATCAAAGTACGCTTTCGCAGTGGTTCGATACTTTGCTGATAGGTATTATCTTACTGAATATTTTGGCATTAATGCTTGAAACTGTCAATGATATTTATGTAGATAATCAGTCTTTATTCACTTACTTTGAGTATTTTTCTGTAGCAGTATTTACGCTTGAATATATTGCTAGGCTTTGGGTTGCGCCCTTATCCCCCAGAAACAGACCAGGCTGGCGAGGAAGGCTGGACTATATTACTTCTCCTATGGCTATCATTGACTTGCTGGCCGTATTGCCATTCTATCTTATATTCCTCAATATTGATTTTCGTTTCTTCAGGATATTCCGGTTAACGAGAATATTCCGCTTGCTTAAAGTTGGTCGGTATTTTCATGCGCTTCATGTAATCAGGCGAATATTTATCAAGAAAAAATCAGAGCTAATATCTGTTTTTATGCTGCTTATTTTCATGTTGGTATTTATGAGCTGTTTAATGTATTACGCAGAACATAACGCCCAGCCTGATAAATTCACAAGTATTCCTGCTACTATGTGGTGGGGCATTGCTACCCTTTCCACCGTGGGTTATGGGGATATGTATCCTATTACGCCTATTGGTCAGTTATTGGGTTCTTCGGTAGCTTTGATAGGCATAGGTTTTTTTGCATTGCCAGCAGGGATTTTGTCTTCCGCTTTTTCTGAGGAACTGAACAGGCAAAAGAAATCTAAAAAGGGTAATACGATTGATTAATTTTTAATAAGCTTTAGTCTTTTATGGAAATTTTCTGAAGC
>JBGSXH010000641.1:0-8091 GCA_041751515.1 Cyclobacteriaceae bacterium
GACTTCGAAGAAGACGAAGTTTTTAGTCTTGATGATGAGCAGGAAGAAGATGATGAGGATGAAGCGAATTTTGTAGATTTCGATCTTGAAGCTGACTTATCTTCGGACGATTTTGACAGTTATGGTGAAGACGATGCTTACGATGAATTTTAGGCAATTGTCTTTGATGATGCAATACAGGTCTCCGGGGAATTACGGAGACTTTTTTTATACAAAAAACTACTGATAACTATGAAGCATAACGTCATTCATGAATACTTTAAAAAGGAACTTGACGGCTATATTATCCTGGTGCAAATCGACAAAGAAAAGCTACAGGGACTGGAGCTTATTGTAACACCGGATAAATCTACTCAAAAGACCAAACGAAGGTTTGATGCTGAGATTTATGACGACCTGGCGCATGATGGTTTCAAGCCCTGCAGTCCACTTGAATTTAATTTGTACCTGAAAGGTTTAGTGAAATAAACCTGCAAATTTTTTATGTCTGAAATTGCACAGTAAAAATATATCGCTACCTTTGCATTGGCAAATCGATACGACCAGCTCCTGTCGAACTCCCCCAGGTCCGGAAGGAAGCAAGGGTAGATGGTTGTAGCGGTGCGATATCCGATTTGCCATTTTTTCCCTTCTTTAACATCAACACCGCATTTTCGTATCACTGCTTTACAAAAGCAATAAATGTTCATCCAACATTTATTCTATATTGCATAAATATGTGTATTTTGCAGTCGACATTTGGAGCATCCTCCATTTAAAAGTAAATATCCTAATAACAATCGTACCTATCGGTGTTATTCAATAACCATTATAACTAAACATACTATCATGAAATTTTTTATCGACACAGCTAATTTAAGTGAAATACAAGAAGCCTATGACTTAGGCGTACTGGACGGAGTTACTACCAATCCTTCTCTCATGGCCAAAGAGGGCATTAGCGGAGAAGAAAATGTTAGAAAGCATTATAAGGCTATTTGTGATATTGTTGATGCCAACGTTAGCGCTGAGGTAATTGCAACCGATTTTGATACTATTGTTAAGGAAGGCGAAGCACTGGCCAAAATAGATGACAAGATAGTTGTCAAAGTGCCAATGATTAAAGACGGTGTAAAAGCAATAAAATATTTTAGCAGCAAAGGTATTAAGACCAATTGTACATTAATATTTTCTGCAGGGCAAGCACTTTTAGCAGCAAAAGCAGGTGCTACTTATGTTTCGCCATTTATCGGTAGAATTGATGACATAGGATATGACGGTCTTGCTTTAATTGAGCAAATTGTGCATGTTTATGATAATTATGCTTTTGAAACGCAGGTATTGGCTGCTTCCATCAGACATAATACACATTTAATTCAGTGTGCTGAAATTGGGGCTGATGTCGCCACTTGTCCTCTAAAAGTTATCACTGGCTTGCTAAATCACCCATTAACAGATCAGGGTCTTGCTCAGTTTCTGGCAGACCACAAGCGTACCAACGGATAATTTAATGCCGGTGTAAGCCGGCTTTCTTATGGCTGCTATGCATATTATAAAGGTGAAGGGGAAGGCAAAAATTCCTGACTATATTCAGTTGAGAGATGAGAATTTTGTGCTTATTGCATATTTTAGAGCCGACAGACCACTCAAAAATATAGATAGATATGGTCTGGAAGGCAAGGAAGAACCACTTAGGGCCCTCATTGAATCGTTGCCCTATGGAAAACTTCAGAAACTAGAACTATAACATGTCATTTTCTTCAGAACCTATTGTAAGGGTAATTAACGCCTCTATATTCCAAGCTTACAATACAGTACTCAATGATGTCACTTTTGAAATGGCTAAAGGAGAATTTGTGTTTCTTATTGGCCGTACAGGGAGTGGTAAATCTTCTTTACTTAAAACTTTGTATGCAGATTTGCCGCTCAGACTTGGTGATGTGATGGTGGCTGGCTATGAACTGAGGAAGATCAAAACGAACGAAGTACCTTATTTGCGGAGGAAGTTGGGTATAGTTTTTCAGGACTTTCAATTGTTTCAGGATAGAAGTGTGGCAGAAAATCTGCTTTTTGTTTTGAAAGCCACGGGGTGGACTGATCGCTCCAAGATGAAAAACAGAATTTCCGATGTCTTAATGCAGGTAGGACTTGGCTCCGTTGGTCCAAAATTCCCATTTCAATTGTCTGGTGGAGAACAACAGCGAATTGTTGTGGCCAGGGCATTGCTTAATGAGCCGGTAATGCTTATTGCGGATGAGCCTACCGGAAACCTTGATCCTGAAGTTGCTGAGGGCATCTTTAGGCTTTTTACAGATATCAATAAACAGGGAACGGCTGTGCTCATGGCTACCCATAATCACCAGCTTATTAAAAGCAATCCTGCCCGGGTTTTAAAGTGTGACCAAGGTAAATTGCTGGATTCCAATAAAGATGCTTTTGAATTGACGGGCTATGTGTAAGTAAACCAGTTAAAAGGAAAAGCCGGAGTTGTCCGGCTTTTCCTTTTAACTATGGTTTGTTCCTTGCTAAATAGTTACGTGCCCCCAGTTCTCACCAGAACGAATCCTATTCAATTGCGTATGAGTAATTTTAAATCGCTTGGCAATCATGCTAAGACGGGTTTTATTGCTTTGAAGCAATCTCTTGATAATCTTTACATCATTTTCAGTAAGCTTGTAGCCAGTAGTTCGCTTTAAAAGCACAGCAGGGTTTTTATTGTTGTGAGCCAACAGCTCCTCCTCAGTAGCCCACTCAAGATTATAGACGTAGTTATTGTCCTTGTTATAATCTTTATGAATGACGTAGTATTGTTCTTTGTTGTCTTTTTTAATGAAGGCCTGTGCTACCAATCTGTGCACATAATAACTCTGCACAAGGTCGCCCTCAAAGCGTATCATGATTGATTTATACCCATTAACATTCGAACCCTTTATAATTCGTCCATTAATTTTTTCCTTTGCGTAACTTTTAATTCTGCCCAGGTTCGAAACCTGATAGGGCGGATGTTCTAGATTAGTATGGAAATCGATTTCTTTCCAAATTTCATTTTTGCTTCCAATAGTATCCATAGTGTTGCGGTGTGCTTAAAAAATAATTAGTAATCAAATTATCGTAAAAAGTCGGTCAATAAAATTTAAGGTTAATTATTGCTCATGTAAATTAGCAATGTATTTCCAATATTTTAAGTGAACCTATAAAAAGGCAAATGATTATGCAAATTTTCTTGAAATAGCCACATTTGAGTGAGTTTAATTGATCAAACCGTTAAGATGTTGGCGAGGTTTGTTTCTAAAAAATAATTAAATCGATACTTCAAAAAGGATATTAAACCTTAAGATAGTGATTCGAGTATTAAAATAAAATTAAATCAAAAAGATTTGAGTTGATATTTGCTGTGCATCAACATAATTAACCCAGATTTAATTGAGAAAGTTATAGACTGGGAGAATTTTTGTTCAAGAACTGATGTTAGTAGCAATTCAAACTGCCGACGGTAGAATAAGAATTAAATATAAGATTATCAAAATTGTTTGTTTCATTTTAGCTATATTAGCTTTGTCTAATATCCGATATTGCTTCAAACCATAAAGTCTTTTGAATGAGTAACCATACGTCTTCATCTACCTCTTCAGTGGTGTCTGCAGAGGTAGAAGAGCTTCAATTGGAGATTCAGCAGCTCAGAGCTGAGAATAAAAAGTTAAAATCCTCAGGTGCGCAGGAAAATCATGAGCTGCTCTTAAGTAGGTGGAAACTTCATGCCGAGGACAGCAATGACATCATGCTCTTGTTTGACGAAAATCTGCGCATTACTTATTGTAATCGCGCAGCCAAGCTGTTGTTGCTTGCTCAGTTTGCCAACTGTAAGCAGTCTGTGGAAAATGGGCTCAGGCTTTTTTTTAACCACTCATGGGACAATTTCAGAGCGAAGGTGGAAATTGTGGGTCGGGGTGAAGCTCCCTTAGAAACCTTTAAGTACATCAATGCTGATACTGCGACAACATATGATTTTGTGGTCGTGGCGCCATTCCACGAAGGAAATCCAGGCAAGGTGTTTATCGCCGGCCAAAAAGCACTTGCCGTTGAATATGATAGTGATGCCTCTAATACGGTAATCCGGCAGTTAAATAACTTGTTGCACAGCGTAGCACATGATCTGCGTTCGCCAGTGGTGAATATTCGTATGCTATTGAATTTTTACCGCAAACTAAGCGATGAAGCTGAAAAGGAAAATTTTCTGATGCGGATTGAGCAGTCCGTAGGTAAGATGGATAACGTTTTAACGGGGCTGTTCGATATATTGAATCTGTATGATGCGGAAGAAGACGGTATAGAGTTGGTAAACATTCAAGATGTTATTACAAAGGTGAAAGGAGCTTTGCAGCAGGAAATTGTCGAAAAGGAAGCTAATGTTATTATTAATTCTCAGGTCAATAGCTTTCGATATATTCATCAGTTCCTTTACAGTGCTATCTTTGCTGCTATAAGCAATAGTTTAAAATATCATCAGGAAGGTGTGCCACCTCACATTGAGCTTACCATTGAGCAACTCAACGAGGCCCTGCGCATCAAGATTAAAGACAACGGTCACGGCATTGATCTTGAAAAAAACAGCAATGCTATGTTCAAACCGTTTAAGAGGTTCTCTGCCAATTTGGAAGGAAAAGGAGTTGGTCTTTTTATGATTAAAACCATTGCCGAAAAAAATGGAGGCAACATCAGTATTGAAAGCAAGCCAGGTATCGGTACTACGCTGGATATCTATTTAAAACCCTATTAAAATTTTCCATCCTTTAAGGCTGCCGCCGCAGCATGATATCCGCACATGCCATGCACTCCGCCTCCGGGAGGGGTTGAGGAGGAGCAAATATAGTGTCCTTTTATCGGAATCTTATACGGTGATACCTGCACAACTGGTCTTGTAAATAATTGCTTCCAGTTTTGGGCTCCACCGTTGATATCTCCACCGACATAATTAGGATTGTACAGCTGCATGGCCTGGGCATGCATTGTCCTTTTGTCCACAATTTGTTCCTTAAAACCAGGTGCATAACGTTCCACCTGCTGTTCTATTAAGCTGTAATGATCTGTGGTATCATAAGCCGGGCAGTGAATATATGCCCAGATGGTATTATGACCTTCAATGGCTCTGGAGCGATCAAAAACACTTTGCTGTGCCAGCAAGGTATAGGGTTCTTCTGAAACCTTATTTTCCCAAACTGATTTTTCAGCCATGTCTATAGTTTCCATATTGCCCCCCAGATGCACGGTCCCTGCCGTATTGCAAAGCTGGTTTTTAAATGGTATTTCTCCCTCTATCAGCCAGTCGACTTTAAAAACTCCCTGGCTATATTTGTAGTTTTCTAATTGCTTTTTATAATACCAGGGAAGCTTGTGACCATAGATTTCAAGAATTTGGCTGGGGCCAATGTCCAGCATAACGATCTTTGCCTCAGGAATGTCATCTTCGCATTTTACCCAATGACCTGTTTCAATGATGCCACCCAGGGCTTTGAAGTAATCACTCAATGCCTTGGCAATGGCCGCCGATCCTCCTTTGGGCACTGGCCAGCCGACGGTATGGGCAAGTATGGCGAGCACCAGCCCAATAGCAGCCGTGAAAGGTTGGTTGAGTGGTAACATACTATGCGCAGCCAATCCAGTAAAGAAACCCCGGGCTTCCTCGGTCTTAAATAAATGTTTACTAAGCGTAGTGGCAGGCCAGATCGCATGCCAACCAAAGGTCACAAGTGCTAATAAATTGCTGGGAGATGGAATAGACAAGGGGCCTAAGACAGTAGGTGCTATTTTGGACCAGTTGTTGACCAGTGGTTCCATTATTTGTCGGTAGGTGTCGGCATCCTCGCCAAATTGTTTTGCCGTTTTTTCTATGTCTTTATAGAGGCAAACCGCTCGCCCGTCGGGAAAGGGATGGGCAAGTGCCGCCTCAGGGTAAATAAATTCCAGTCCATACTCTGATAAGGGTAGGTCTGCGAAAAACGGAGACCCCACTGCTAAAGGGTGAATAGCGGAACAAATGTCATGAAAATTGCCTGGACTAATAAGCTCTTCTGTGCGAAGACCACCGCCAATTGTACTGTGACCTTCTCGTATCAGCACTTTTAAACCTTTTCGCTGTAGCGTTATTGCTGCTGCCAATCCATTCGGGCCGGAACCGACCACCACTGCATCAAACTGTTGATTTTTTGCCATATGTTCTTTAAAAACAAACTTCTTTCCTGAAGGTTATCATTTACATAATTAAATCGCACCCAAGTTAATCATTCAATCCTAAATATTGTTTTTATGACTCAAAAAGAGAATGAATCTGAAAGTTTCTGGGAAAAGTTAAAAGGAATTGACCTGAAAAAAATGGCCGCTATGGCCAGGTCAGTTGACATGAAGGAGCTTTTTGAGCTTATAGGCAATATGAAGCCTGAAGATCTTCAAAAACTAATGCGTGCGGCCAAGGCCCAAAAGCCTAAACCTGTTCCGCCCGTCAATGGAGACTTTTATGATCTTGGGAGCACGCTGAGTCATCAGGATAGGGCGATACAATTAAAGGTGCGGGAATTTATGGATACGGAGATCAAGCCTATTGCTAATGAATATTGGTTAAAAGCAGAATTTCCGCATCATATCATTCCCAAAATGGCTGAGTTAAATGTGTGTGGCCTGCCATATAAAGGGTATGGTTGTCCTGGTAAATCATATTTACTGGAAGGTATTCTTGCTACAGAGATGGCTAGGGTTGACAGTTCGATGTCTACCTTTTTCGGAGTACAGACAGGTTTGGCCATGGGCTCTATATATTATTGCGGCTCTGAGGAGCAAAAGCAAAAGTGGTTACCGGAGATGCAGAAAATGAATGTCATCGGTGCTTTTGGCCTCACGGAACCCAATGTCGGATCGGGTGCAGCAGGGGGCTTGGAAACCACAGCAAAAAAGGACGGAGACCATTGGGTTTTAAACGGTCAGAAGAAGTGGATTGGCAATGCTACTTTCAGTGATATTACTATCATCTGGGCTACTGATGTCGATGACAAACAAGTAAAAGGGTTTATCGTAGAAAAAGGGACGCCAGGGTTTAAAGCTGAGAAAATGGAAAATAAAATGGCGTTGAGAACCGTACAAAATGCGCTCATTACGCTGGAGGATTGCAGGGTTTCTGAATCAAACCGTCTGGCAGAGGGCAATAGCTTTCGGGATACAGCGAAAGTCTTGCGTATGACAAGAGCTGGGGTGGCCTGGCAGGCAGTGGGTTGCGCAAGAGGTGCTTATGAAAGTGCACTGAAATATGCTTCAGAGAGAAAACAATTTGGTAAACCCATTGCGGCCTTTCAGCTGGTGCAGGACTTGCTTGTGCAAATGCTCACTAATTTAACGGCCATGCAAACCATGGTTTTTCGCCTCTCACAATTACAGGATGAAGGTAAAATGACCGATGAACAAGCTTCTTTGGCCAAAGTAAATTGTACCCTCAGGACACGCGAAATTGTTGAGCAGGCGAGAGAGATATTTGGAGGAAATGGTATTCTACTGGAATATGACATTGCCAGGTTTGTCGCTGATGCAGAGGCAATTTATTCCTATGAAGGAACGAAGGAAATTAATTCATTAATAGTGGGTCGGGCCATCACAGGCCATAGTGCTTTTGTATAATGAGAACTATTTGGAAAGGTACTGTTGCCTTTGGATTGGTAAACATACCTATTAAGCTATACAGTGCCACGCAGGAAAGAAGGCTGAATTTCGATCTTTTAGATAAGGACGACCACGAGCGAATTCGCTATAAAAGAGTGAATGAAGCAACCGGCAAGGAAATCGAATATGAAGATATTGTGAAAGGGTATCTATTGGAAGAGGATTATGTTATTCTGGAAGATAAGGACTTCGAACAGGCTGGGGCGAAAAAGAGTGATACCATAGAAATTACCGAATTTGTTGATGATAAGGACATTGAAAGCCTCTATTATAAAAAACCTTATTATCTGGAGCCCGATAAAGGAGGGAAAAAGGCTTATGGGTTATTGCTGAAAGCACTCGAAAAAAGTGGAAAGGTGGGTGTAGCAACTTATGTATTGCGCAACCGAGAAAATTTGGCGATCATTAAGC
>JBGSXH010000642.1:0-2212 GCA_041751515.1 Cyclobacteriaceae bacterium
CTTTTTGATACACCTTCAGTAGCTTGTAGAGGTCGAGATCCTGCAGTTCAGATTCAATGTTCGAATGTTCAGATAACTTTTTTATTTCCTTCTGAACATTACCACGTTGCTCTTTTGCGAGCCGCGCTTCCTCAAGCTTCATCAGCTCCTGAATAACTGACTTGTACTTTTTATATTCCAAAAGATGCTGCACAAGTTCTTCCCGAGGGTCTATCTCATTTCCTAGCTCATCTATCACTGGTCGGGGCAGAAGCATTTTTGCCTTAATGCGCATCAGCGTGGCTGCAACAAGAATGAACTCACTGGCCAATTCCATATTCATGGCTTCCAGATGTTTTATATAAGCAAGAAAATCGTTTGTTATAGTAGAAATGGGAATATCGTAGATGTCTAGCTCATCCCGCTCTATAAAAAATAGCAGTAAATCGAAAGGTCCTTCAAAAAGGGGAAGTTTTATTTCAAAGCTCAAGTTTTTCGGCTGATTTATGCAGTAAAGCTTGTATTACGCATGAAAACATACAAGACGATTTCAAAGATATTACTTAATAGACCAATTAAATACTTTGATTACGAAAAAAATAGTAATTTTACATTTTATTATCCCGCGATAAATCTTTATTTGTAGGTAAATAAAACATTCATTGACTTTACATTGTTAAAGTTTTATCAGAATAAACTCAACAAATTCATGCTGATTAAACCCGGTAAACTACTCGCAAATATCAATTCTCCTGAAGACTTACGCAAATTGGACACCAGTCAACTGGTACAGCTAAGCCAGGAATTGCGACAGTTTATTATTGACAATGTATCCGTTTATGGAGGTCATTTCGGTGCGAGTCTTGGTGTTACTGAGCTGTCCATTGCTTTACATTATGTATTTAATACACCTACAGATCAGCTCGTATGGGATGTAGGGCATCAGGCATATGGCCACAAGATATTAACAGGAAGAAAAGAAAGTTTTCACACCAATCGTCTATATGGCGGTATTTCCGGCTTTCCTAAACGAAAAGAAAGTATCTACGATGCCTTTGGTGTTGGTCACTCTTCCACGTCTATCTCTGCTGCCCTGGGTATGGCTGTGGCTTCCCAATACACGAATCATAAAGACAGACAACATATTGCCGTCATCGGGGATGGTGCACTTACCGGCGGAATGGCTTTTGAGGCAATGAACCATGCAGGCGTCGCCAATGCCAACATGCTGATTATTTTGAATGATAACTGCATGTCTATTGATCCTAACGTAGGTGCGTTAAAGGATTATCTTACGGACATTACCACATCGCATGCCTACAATAAGATGCGTGATGATGTTTGGCATATTCTCGGGAAAATCAGCAAATTCGGCTCCAGTGCGCAGGAAATTGTAGGTAAAATTGAAGGCACTATTAAGGCATTTTTACTCAAGCGATCCAATCTTTTTGAATCTTTGAATTTGCGTTATTTCGGCCCTATCGATGGCCATGATGTAGACCATCTGGTAAGCGTGATGGAAGATTTGAAAAAAATTCCTGGCCCAAAAATTCTCCACTGTATAACGGTGAAAGGTAAAGGCTATTCCCTTGCTGAAAAAGATCAAACGAAATGGCACGCTCCCGGGAAATTCGATAAGGTTACTGGCGTCATCCATAAGAAAGTATACAATACACCTCAACCACCGAAATACCAGGATGTTTTTGGGCATACTCTTGTTGAGCTTGCCGAGAAAAATGAAAAGATAATGGGAATTACCCCAGCCATGCCTTCCGGGTCATCCATGAACATCATGATGAAAGCTATGCCAGACAGGGCTTTCGATGTAGGAATTGCCGAACAGCATGCAGTAACATTTTCAGCAGGACTGGCTACGCAGGGGCTCGTTCCATTTTGCAATATATACAGCACTTTCATGCAACGTGCTTATGACCAGGTCATCCACGATGTCTGCATTCAAAATTTGCACGTGGTCTTCTGTCTGGACAGGGCAGGATTTGCCGGAGCCGATGGGCCGACCCATCATGGTGCTTATGATATAGCATTCATGCGATGCATACCTAATATTGTGGTCGCCTCACCAATGAATGAAGAAGAGATGCGCAATATGATGTATTCTTCTCAACTTCCTCGCGAAGGTGCTTATTGTATTCGCTACCCCAGAGGACAAGGCGTGATGCCAGAGTGGAAAACGCCAATGGAAGCTATTGAACAAGGTACCGGAAGGCTTATT
>JBGSXH010000643.1:0-1835 GCA_041751515.1 Cyclobacteriaceae bacterium
CCTCAAAAGCAAAGAATCCAAGCAAGCAGAAGAATAAAATAGGGTTCTTCATAAGCTGTAAAGTAATAAAAAATTGAACCGAAAGTTCAACGGGAGCTTCGAAAAAAAGCTTGGGACATCCGATCCAAGAAAAAATTAGTAGACTTTATAAATAAAAGGCACAGTGCAGTAAGTTGAGAATCATTCGAATGGTTGAAATGGTTCCTAAAAATTTTTACTGAAGGCCAGGCCTTGGAAGAAAGGTTAATATGGTCTCTAAGAGGACTTATAATAATCCGAAGGCTGGAGTAGGATAAATTACCGTGTTAAACTCCGTTAAAAAGCTCCTAAGCCACGAATTGATTGTGGGTATAGGTTGATGACTTCCTATTTAAAGAGGGACGGCTACCTAATCAGCCATAAGAAACTATATAGGATTATGAAAACTGCTGGGTTGCTAAAGCTGAAAGACCAAATTAACAGGAGTGGTATTTGAAGTAAACTTGGAAAATACCAAAGAGTAGGTGCTCTGGATCCCAAATGTCATTAAAAATGCTTATTTGCTATCTGTTATTGGCGTACATACCAGTAGAATTTTGAAGGACTATTTTTCTTTTTCCTTAAAGCAGTCGCCAGTAATAGCTCTTCTCTCAGAATTGTTCGAGCTATCAGTACCCGGCAGGAAATTAGGAGAAATACCGCAGTACCTGATAATCTTAAGTCTGCTGTTACCAAAGCCAGCCTGTATGAACCGGACATTAACAGGGTGATGTAAGACTTTGCTAACCATTATAATACTACTGTATACCCTGCCAGGGTTAGAAAACCTAAAGATAAAGCCCTTGTGGAGAACCAGGTAAAGCTCATCTATAGCAGAGTATTTGCCCGACTTCGTAATCAGCAGTTCTTTGATATTTCTACGTTAAATCGGGCGATCAAAGAAAAGGTCAGAGACCATAATCAGACCCGTATGCAACAGCGGCCATATTGCAGAGAAGAGCGCTTTATTGCCGATGAAAAGCACCTGCTCGGTCCTTTACCTGCACAGCCTTTTGAGCTGAAGTATTATCGGGAACTGAAAGTGGCTATTAACAACCATATCTACCTCACGCAGGATAAACACTAACAGTGTTCCTTACCAATACATTGGCACCCGGGTAAAAGTGATTTACACCCGCTCTATGGTCTATATATATGGAAAAGGCCAACAGATAGCTGTACATGAGAGAAAGAGCCATCTTGGCCTTTACAGTACAATTAATGAGCACCTATGCTCTCATCATCAGCATTATCTGAAGCGAAGCCCGAAATATTATATTAAAAAGGCTAGGGAAAAATCAGAAGACTTTCATCGGCTTGTGGAGCTGATTTTCCAGCAAAACAGATATCCCGAACAACTCTACCGTACTTGCGATGGCCTGTTGAGCCTGCATCGCAAAACCGAGCCGGAGGCTTTTGATAGCGCTTGCCGGATAGCTATAGAGCACCAAATCTTTTCTTATAAGTTCATTCAGAAAATGCTGGAAAACAAGATGACAGCGCATGTTGGATATTTCGGTCTGACCATGCCAGTCATTTCGGTCAAACCGTGCCACTTTGAAAGATCATTTAAAGTAGGTTAAAATTATTCATTTTTCAATATTCCTTTTCTCAAAGATTCGCCTTTGAGGTCTATTCTGTGGGAAGAGTTTACCAATCTGTCCAGGATTGCGTCCGCGATTGTTCCTTCGCCTATGATATCATACCAAGCCGAAACGGGTATTTGTGAGGACACTACAGTAGATGTATCATTGTACCTGTCATCGATGATATCCATCATTATTTCTCGAGAGGTTGCATCAAAGGCCTGCAAGCCA
>JBGSXH010000644.1:0-4318 GCA_041751515.1 Cyclobacteriaceae bacterium
AACACAGAAAAGCCCAAAAGCCCTAGTTCCACAAGTATTTTCAGGTATCCACTTTCCGGCTGATCGAAGTAGAGTACCTCATCGTTGAGGACCAGGTATTGGTGCCTGTAGTGTTTCATGATATATTGTTGGTAGTTGCCCTCTCCAATGCCTAAAATATTATGGTCTTTATGCATTTGTAGGGCATCTTCCCAGATTGCCTGTCGAAAAAGAGCATCTTCATCGATTTTTGTAGCCCTGGTAATGAGTGGAGAATTGGAATAGAAAGTATTGATGGCTAAGACGCCCACCGCACCAAGAAAAATCATATAGTGCAGGTAGCGGAGACCTGTCATGCCTAAAATTATCAATAAGCCAATCCCAAAACCTAAAAAGGCCATACGGCTGCCCGTAAAATTGATGGCAATGATCGCCAACAAAAATATACTGTAATGCAGTGCCACTACCTTCTTTTTCGCACCTACAGGAATGTACAGAAAGAGGAAGCAGCCAATCGACAAAAACTGCGCATGTAGCTGCGCATCGTAAAAAATACCCGGATACCTTATCAACCCTGTGCCCGGATCAAAAGTATTTTGGTTCAACTCAGGATACCAGGTAAAATTTAAACCTACGGCTATTTGTACCAGCAAAAATACCAGGGCAAAAACGTAGCTGTATTTTAACGCCATCACCACCTTATCGTGGAAAACAGCATCGTTCCTGCATGAAATGATTAAAAATCTGCCAAATACAAATATGGGCAAGATCCTGGCTATTCGCAGTGGTGTGTTTTGCGGAAATTCAGAAGCTATTCCACTGAAAAGTATGCTGAGCAGCAAGCCCAGCACCAAAAACAAATAGCTAAAGTATTTCGGTGGTTTGGTAATGGTTATGTACTGTTTTAACAGGACGAATAGACTGTAAACGCTTAAAACATCAAATACTTTAAAGCCTCCCCATGCTTCTTTCACTATTTTCACATCCATAAAAGGCAGTAAAAACAATACCAGCAAGACATAGGTCTTCACCGTCGTCCTGGTATGAAACACAATAATAAATACCAGAAATGTAATGACAGGTAATATGTACAAAGTCTGCATACCTGGCTTATTTCATTATCATGAAGTATGCGAAAAATGGCTTAACGCTTTGGTGTTGAATACAAATCATAGATTAAACGGATTCATATCCATAGCCAAAACCGTCTGAAGTCGTTTTAGCGACGTTGTTGACAGCAAGCATGAGATGTCCGAATTTATTATGATGTTGAATTTCGTTGATAGTTTCGAAGTAGCGTTTTTTGGTATAATTATATTTAATTAGATAGATAGCAGCATCTACTACACCTGTAAAAGCATAGGAATCTGCCACAAGGCCAACGGGTGCAGAGTCAATGATTACATAGTCGAATCTGGTTTTGAGCTCTGTTATTAAGCCAGCTACCTTATCACTCATCATGAGCTCTGCCGGATTTTCCGGTGTCTTGCCACAGCCAATTACTTTTAAAGAAGGAGATAATTCAGAATCCCGAATAATACTGTCCAGAGGCAGGTTGGCATCAAGTAAATAATCAGCAATACCTGAAGTTTGGGTTAAACCTATGCTATTTAATAGCGCGGGTTTTCGTAAATCAAATTCAAGCACCACCACTTTCTTACCCGCCATGCACATGCTGGCAGCGAGATTCAAACTGAAAAACGTTTTTCCCTCAGCATTAATACTGGAGGTGATTAACAACACTTTTTTCTGTGCACCAATGGCATAAAAGAGATTACTTCTTACCAATCTGAATTGCTCGGTGATGGGCGCCCTGCTCTTATGCAGAATGCTTTTCATCTCATCTTTGGAGGCATGAGTAATTTCACCCAATACAGCCACATCGGTGGCGCTAGCAATGTCCTCTTTCGATCCAATTTTGTCATTCAATGCAATTGTTCCAAAAACAAAGACAAAAGGAAAACCAATGCCTAAAATAGCTGCTGCCAAAAAGATCACCATTTTTCTCGGTGATACCGGTTTCTGGCTGGCCCTGGCTCCGTCAATAATTCTGGAATTTGAAAAAGTGGTTGCCGCCAGCGACAGCGCAGACTCTTCCCGTTTTTTTAACAGGTACAGATAGTGTTCCTGTTTAATACTCTGCTGTCTGTTAATTTCCAATAACTCACGCTCGATCAGTGGCACCTGGTGTACTTTAGACTGGTTTTGATTGGAACTGGCCTGCAAATTTCGCTGAGATATTAGAATACTATTTTTAATATTTCTAAGATTTTCAATGATATTAGCACGCAAATTCTCCGATTGCTCATTGATATTTTTAATCAGCGGATTGCTGGGTTGGGCAGTACGGAGCAGGCGAGAACGCTCAATTTGCAAATCATTGTATTTTGTAATAAGACTCAGTAGGGTTGCATCCTCAATATTTAAAGAGCTCGGCACCATCTCAAACTCATCTGGTTTTTTTAAAAGGTAATTCTCTATCGACTCCAGTACATCGATTTGGGTGGCAAGCTCTCGCAGCTGTTCTCTGTAAGCACTGGTATTCTTCAGGTACTGACTCGACTCAGAGCTCATGTCAGTAATATCATAGCGACGTTTGTAATCTTCTACCCCTTTTTCCACCTGGCTGAGTTCTGCTGTGAGGTATTCCAGCCGCTCATCAATAAACTGAATAGTGTTGGCAGCAATGGCATTTTTATCTTCGATCGCCTCCTGCCGGTATTGAGAAATGAGTTCGTTGACGACGTCCTTACCCTTATCAGGAACATTGGATTTGAAATTGATATTGATGGTGCTCGCTTTAATGTTGACAGCCTCCACCATTAATTTTTGGGCATATTGATCTACAAGCACTTCAGGGTTATGAAAGCTTATCATAAGCTTCCGGGGACTAACTATAGATTCCATAGATGTCCATTCGTCGTTCTTATGAATGGAAAAAACACCGCCTGCAGCACTAATGGGCTTTCCAAAATCAAATGAATATCGGCTGCCATTCATTTCCAAGTCAAATGCACTGCTGTCTTTAAGGTACACAAATACATCCTTCAGCTTATAAAAATCATCTGACTTAACCTCGATTATTTTAATGTCTACAGGAAGATTGTAGCCATATAACTCCTTATTCCGAAATAAACCATCGCTTTCATAGCAGCTTGTGAATAGCGAAAGGTCAGTTAAAACACTCATCATTAAGCTTTTAGACTTAATGACCTCTATTTCATTATCCAGGTTATTTGAGAATTTGTAGTTTTCAAGGTCACTATAAACCGCATTGCGAGAAAAATCTGCTCCCTTATCATCGTCCTTTAATAAAAGCGTACTGGTAATCAAATATTCTGGCGTTGCATAGTTTATATACAGTGTAGCCAAGACAATAGCGACCACAAAGCTCACTGCGAAAATATGCCAATACCGAAGATAGGATACTAAAAGTTTCACAACATTTACCTCTTCACTGCCAATGCTTCCGCCCCTACTCCCTTGCTGTTGATTTTTTTTTGACATGATTACCGAAAAATATTTTGATAATTGAATATAACGGCCACCAGCACTGACGCCACCATGGTCATGATCGTGATGTTCCGTGTATTGGTACTGGCCTGTACAGCTTTAATTCTATCGGGCTCCACATAAATGACATCATTCTGCTGCAGATAAAAAAAGGGCGAATTAAGGATTTCCTTATCATTCAGGTTCAGCCTCGTTCCACTGCGCACCCCGTCTTTTTCCCGGATGATCAGCACATTTTCACGCTTTCCAAACTGGGTCATATCGCCGGCAAGGCCCAAAGCCTCGAGAATATTTATTCTTTCAGTTGCAACATTAAACGTCGAAGGATGATTGACTTCCCCAATCACAGTTACCTTAAAATTTAGAAAGCGGATGTTCACGATTGGCTCCTTCACATAATTCTCGATCGCAGCGGTCATTTTCTCGACAGCTTCCTCCTTTTCCAGTCCTGCTAGATGCACCAGTCCCAAAACCGGAAAGTTTACATTGCCGTTTTTATCGACCATATAACCTTCATTTAGGGAATTGACCGACATGGTGCTATTGTTATTACCGCTCGTATTCAGCACACCTAGGTTAAAAAGCACATTGGATTCCGGATTTAAGCTGCTGACTGTAATTTTCAACAAATCATCGGACTGTATTTTGGGGTCAGTTTTATTATCAATAGTTAAATTATAGGTCTCATCGCCAGAGAGATCGCTAAAATAAACCAGGTTCCTCGTGCTGCAGCCTGAACAAAAAACTACAACGATAAAAATTATACTCTTAAGATTCATGAGAGGCGTAATATTGACTTCAATAAAATTTAGATTAAATATAATTC
>JBGSXH010000645.1:0-1713 GCA_041751515.1 Cyclobacteriaceae bacterium
AAACATGCTGTAATAGCCATTAGGAAGAATGAGAACATCATATCTGCTCATATCCACCGAGTTGAAGTAGTCGGTACGAAGGATAGTCACAGGGTAATCAAGCTGCTGCTCAAAGTAATGCCATATTTCCCCAAAAGCCAGCGATGAGGTTTGCTCACCTCCCAGCAATGCCACTTTGGGTGCTTTAATATAGCGTACCGTTCCGGAGCCAAAATCTTTTCCGGCATCGACATAACCAGATTTTACAGCTTTCAGCGGAATTTCCATAGCATTGGCGAGCGACACCACTTTGTCGTCAAATCTTTGGCCCAGGTTTTCATTGTTTCTACGGGTGATGATCAGGGCGCCTCGTTTGTATTCATTCCCTTCCAGTGTGAAGGGTTCGGTGGCATAACGCACTTTCACCTCCGCTTTTAATAAGGCACTCAAGTATTTCGCATTGTTCAGGCTCTCCCAGGGGGCAACGTAGCCATAGGCTTCATTATCTGCCTCCACAGATGAAAATTCAACAGCTTGCGGATTTTTTACTTTGACCGCACTTTCGCTGGCATATGCCTCCAGACCAAACATGTAAGGGATACCCCAGCCAGTAATATCGTAGGTAATAGAATCGCTTAGTACAGCTTGCGGCTCAAATAGCACCTTGATCAGTTGTTGCTTAGGTTGCTGCGCCAAAACAACAATATCTTCGGCAGCAAGCTGCGTTTTGCTTTTTTCACGGCTAACATAATTATAGGCGTTTAAGCTGGGTGTGCCATCTGCAGAGGCATACTGAATTTCATGCAGCGCCAGAAATGATTTCAACTTTTTTATTTGCTCAGGCTTGTCTTTGCCTTTTACAATGTATGCTTGATAGGTAGCCTTTTTTCCAGGGTTCTGGAAAAATTTTTGAAATTCCGCCACCAGTCTTTCTTTGTTTTCGATGCTTATTTCTACAGTAGAAATTCCAGTAGTGTAATGGTGGGCAATTCGGTCTTTTAGCGTGAGCGTATCGCCTTCCTGAGTAAGCACTCCTAATCCTGCACGGCCACTGCCACCCTGCTCGTAAGTCATGCCAATGGCGCCATTGTAGGTAGGGTAAGTATCACCATAGCTGGGGTAAAATAAATCAAATCGCTCCTTGGTGAAGTATAGCCAACCTTCTTTGTCGAAATATTTCAAATGATTTTGGCCAATCGTATTTTGAAACTCCCGTTGCCAGTCGCTGATCACTTCATGGAAAGGCTCGGCCGCTGGAGCAAAATAATAAGGATTGTCAACTGCCTGCTCATGAAAATCGACATGAATATGCGGCATCCAGCTATTATAAACTTTTAAACGCTGTTGCGTCTCTTTTTGCGTTGCCCAGGCCCAGTCTCTGTTCAGATCGAACAGATAGTGGTTAGGTCTGCCACCTGGCCACGGCTCACGGTGCTCGCTGGCATCCGGATGCGGATCGTAGATGGCATTTTGCATCTGGTTGTACCAGTTGACGTAGCGGTCGCGACCATCTGGATTAAGGCAAGGGTCTATCAGAACAACTGCATCTTCCAGCCAACTGGCCTCAACCGGTGCTTTTTGGGTTAGTAAAGCATGAGCTGTGGCCATAGATGCCTCCGTAGAGACTGACTCGTTGCCATGGACATTGTAACTAAGCCAGATGATCGGAGGGCCGGTGCTGGCATTACCCTCGACAAGGCCAGTCCTTTTCAGGTTATTTTCTTTAACAGCTTC
>JBGSXH010000646.1:0-4545 GCA_041751515.1 Cyclobacteriaceae bacterium
AAAAAGAACAATGTCAATGAATTTGACTGGCTCAAAGATGTCTTTGAAAGAATACAAAGTCACAAACAAAAAGACCTCTACCAGCTACTGCCCTCAAACTGGGAAGAATACCGACCTAAATAATATTCTTATTTATCAATACGAGGTTCGTCGGACGGATACAATTCATCAAAGACCAGAAAGGCAATTATTACATAAAGTGGATCAGCGAACAGTTGCCAGGGATTATGAACATTGAAGAAAATTATAAATATTTCAAAATTCTCCATTTATCCGATGAACAACTGACTATCCAGTTTCAGCACAAACAATTTTCAAGCAAGGCGACAACAATTACGGATTTTTATGTGCCAGAACATGTATCGATAGAGGATAGGGTGTTTCATTGTGAAAAACTCTCGCTAAACATGCGTGCATAAGCATTAACCCCAACAAGATGATGAAATAAGTGATACAGAGGATCTACAAAAAGATTGGTAAAATAATAGTTAAAGAATGGAAATTCTTGGTTTCCCATCACAAAACAGTTGTGTTTGACCACTTGCCTAAATGTGGGGGAACATCAATTAATAGCTACCTTACCACTGTTTTTCCTAATAGATACACCTATGGTATCAATGGCGCTGATCCCCATAACTCTGTCAAAAAATTTATGAGCTTAGCCGCTAAAAAGAGACATCGGTATAAATTAGTCTATGGTCATCAGGCATACAAGTTACTGGACTTTACAGATCCAGGGTCCATTCGTGCTACGGTGTTCAGAGAGCCAGTTGATAGGATCATATCTCATTATTATTTTGTAAAGCGTGAGAAAGAGCATTATCTGCATGAAAAGATAGAATCGGACAATATTCAACTTGATGAATATTGTTACCATGATTTGAGTGGAGAATTACAAAACTACTATGTAACTCGTTTTACTGGACTAAGTATTGCTGAAGTGGAAAAAGATCCGGAAAAGTCAGTCAAGCTTGCGATGAAGAATATAGTGGAAACGTATCACGTTATTGGCTTTCAGGAAAACATCCCTTTATTCATCACAGATTTAAAACGTGCAGCTAATATTGATGTTGAATTTAAAAATGAATTTTTGAACCAAACAAAGAGCAGGGTCACTGTTAATCAGCTGGACAATAGTGTTGTAGAAAAGATAGCTACAAAGAATGCTTTAGATATTGAATTATTCAATAGGTTATATTCCCTAAGAACGGAGCGACTTTAAAAAAGAAGCTTTTCAATTATAAAGAGAGATAGCAAATAAATACTCTCGTCTAAAACAGGCATTTATCGACCTTTAGTCACTAAATCGAAGCACTTTACAACCCTCGCCTGTATCAAAAAAAAAGCACCATCAGCCTATTTATAGGCACCGGTGCTTTTTTCGTTAAGGTATAAAAGTGGAGATTGACACTTCGCCCAGCCAGCCCATGAGCGCAGGGCAGCGTTAGTTCATACTAATGGCTGTTCATGTCTCCCAGTGCGTTGCCCTGAAAAGTATTGTTTTGCTGCTCAATAGTATGTCGGTTGCTTCCGCGGGTAGCAATTCCATAACCCCCACTATTGCGAATCAGGCTGTTAGTCAAAGTCAGACAGCTTTCTAATGAGGTAGAGCCGCCCACCAATATATTGGCTGCAGGTGCCGATGAACCGGCCATTGAATTGCGTCCGGCAAAGGCTACTTCTACATAATCAAAGTCGTTATTAATGGCATTAGAGGCATTGAAATAAATGCCGTCCCAGTAGGCCTGCTGTACCTCTTCCCGTTCTGGTAAAAAGTGTATCATATCACTGGCCGTTCCCTTGGCGCTCAGGGAACCGTTATTACTGCCGCCTCCTCTGATGATTAACCGCACGTTTTCGCCAAAACGCAGCAGCGATCCTGCCTCAATGGTCATAGCGTGATCAAAAGTAATATTGTCTTTAATATAGTATGCAGCTTCATTGTCCAGTTTATTCCAGGTTCCGCTGGCAGCGCTTGTGCCTCCTTCCACTTCAAGATCATCTCTGCCATTGTTCCCGATAAAATTATTTTGTCCACTAAGCTGCTGAACCTGTGGTACCCATACCAGCATAGCTGGTCCCTCGTTGTTTTTGAAGACATTTCCTTCGAACTGGTTGAGCACACCTCTATTTGTGGAAACCACTACGCCATAGGTTTCCGATGCTGAAAACTGCGAATTTTTAATACTCACCTCTGAATGCAGGCTGGTGCTGCCCGCGCCTATGACCAGATTTGCGGTGCCCCTGACCAATAGGTTGCCACCCCCATGGGATATGCGTACGTACTCCAGCTGATTGTCCCTGCTCCTGGTATTGTCGAAAGCGATGCCCGACCAGTAGCCTTTTTCCTGCCTTGCTCCCTCAAAAATGATGGAGTCGGCTTCCGTACCGATTGCCGAAAAGGTACCATCACTTCTTATGGTCACGCTGGTATTTTCTTCCATCAGAAAATGAGCACCAGGAGCGATGGTGAGTGCTGCATTAACTCTAAAGCTGTTGCTAATCAAATAACGGCCATTGTTTAGACTCGGCCAGCTGGCAGCACTGTTCAGGTCGCCTGTGAAAATCTCCACGCCATCATGGCCATTGTTTTCGAAACTACCAGTGCCATCTATGCCTCCTACTGCATTGACCGGCAAGGCAATCGCCGATCTTTGGTTATGCTCAAAGCGATTGTTGCTGAACGAATGGAAAGCACCATCCAGAAAATGAAGACCATCGTTGGCTGAATGAGCGATCAGCGAATGGTCAACCTGTACTGTTCCTCTAATGGCGACGTTAAAAGAACCAGTATTCCCGGTAGCAGCTCCACCATAGAGCACTTCGGTATATACCAATTTGTTATCAATTGAATTACTGCCATTAAAATAAATTCCTCTCCAGTAGCCTGCTCTTTCTTCCAGGCCTGAAAATACGATATGTTCTTCTTCGCTGCCTTCAGCAGTCAGCTTACCATTGCTGCCTATCTGCAGCTGATAGCCTTCCTGTGAGCGGACAATGACTCCGGGCTCCACAGTGAGGTGGGCTGCTACGCTTATGTTGTTGGCCAGGATATAATCCGTCTCCCCATCTGGGGTTTGCTTTGTCCAGGTGGCATCTAAACTGATGTTTTGTTCGATGATCACTGCGCCCTGGCGCTCTGCAACAGCACTAATGAGCACATCATCCCTATCTTCTATGCCGCCACCGCTGATCTGAAGCTCAACTAAATAGTCACCGGCTTGGTCGGGAATAAAAGTTGGGGTGAGGCTGGTAGGATTTGTTAACTGGGCAGTACTATTGGCAGGCCGCTGAATGAACGACCATATGACTTCTACCGCTGCTACATTTTCAGTAATAGTTCCGTTGCCGTTTAATTGAACTTCCTCCCCCAGCTCAGCCTGCTGGTCCGGTCCGGCGTTGGCAACAATAACGGGATCAGGTCGCAGGGTGAGGTCATCATCGTCATTGCAGGAACTCAAAACTAACGAAGTAGCTACTATTATGGCCAACAGCCACTTTCCAGAGTTCAATAAATACTGTTTCATTGCTGTTTGCATCTTGCCTTTTGTTTATAGTTCACGTAATATTTCCTTGTTCGACCAAAGCAGTGTCATTTGTGGTGTGCAGCGTAGCCGGAGATGATGTCTGGAAACAACTGCATTACCTGCATTGCACTGTTAGTTTCTCAAACTATTCAAAAGGCAGGAAGAAATGAACAGTTAATTATTGACTGTGGTCTCTCAATTAGCATTGCCGGCTTTTAAATTATCATTGGCATTTTTTGCATCTTTACCTTAAATTTTGTTATTTTCTAGTCAGGAGCTACAATATTCTCTTCGGGAAACAACTTAGGCTCAATAAGAAGGCATTCATTGCCAGAGACGATTCAATTGATCAATATTAAAGGTGCGAGAGTTGGTATAATCGATGACGAAATACATTGCATTGAAAGCCTCGTGCTAAGCCTGAAAAATATCGATCCTGGTATAGCCGTAAGCTTCAAGGCATCGAGAGTAGATGATGCATTGACTTTATTACAAAAAGTAGAGATTGACCTGCTTTTTCTGGATGTGGAAATGCCGCTACTCAATGGCTTTGAACTTTTAGAACAACTGGAGCAAATTGATTTTGACGTAGTGTTTACCACCGCTTACAGCCAGTACGCCTTAAAGGCCTTTAAGTACAAAGCTTTTGATTATTTATTGAAGCCTGTTGGAGAGCAGGACTTACAGTTGGTGCTGGATAAACATGAGTCCAAAAGTGCCGGAAGTAACCTTCTGGCGCAAGAGTTATCGCAGTTCATTAGTTTGCTGAAAAAGGACAATATGATCAGCTCTAAAATTGCTGTGCCGGTAAGTGATGGACTGGAATTTATAAAAGTGGATGATATCCTCTATGCACAGAGTCAGAATAATTATACACTACTTTTTCTTACTGATGGCGAGAAACTCCTTTTCAGTAAAACATTGAAGAAAGTAGAGTTTGCCCTTAAGAAGTATTTTTTCATCAGGATTCATCAATCTTTTTTGATCAATCCTAATCATATGAAAAAATACTTTAGAC
>JBGSXH010000647.1:0-2453 GCA_041751515.1 Cyclobacteriaceae bacterium
AGCTTCATCTAATTTATATCCCCTAAGATACAAATAGGGGATAAACAAAGCCATTTCATCATGTGTAAGTCTTTCAAACAGCTTAATTTTTGATAAGAACCTGAAGATTCCCATCTCCTTATCTGAAAATGATTTTTTAAATGGATTTATCATCGGTTTTCTTTATTTCCAGTATATTTTTAGTTTTTGCTGTTATTTTAAACCTATTATCGAGCCGATGACCAAGTACCCAACATATCTTATCACGGTAACACAATACCAGCACTCTTTCCTTCAGATTAACTGGAACTTTAGTATCTATAAGAAAATCGCTAAGCTTCTTTTTGCTCTTCATCCCCAGTGGCATAAAAGTATCTCCCACCTGCCATTTCCTGCAAATAAGCGGAAACTTGAGCAGGTCTGCGTCTAATTGCGCAATATGAGGATCTGTGCTAATTTTAAAGCTATCATCTCTTTCAAACTGCCTGACATTGTAGCTGTGATCTCCCGCATAAAAATCACCCGTCCCATTAATCGTTACGCTACTGTAACTATGCATGGAAACGGGAGAGATTATAATTTGTTTACGATCAATATTGACGACATGAGAAGCCGAACTAAAAACTTTTCCTGCAATTCTGCTCATAGCTTCAAAAATTTGCTGACATTGTCGATAGCTAAAATTAAATGTTCGAAGCAATTCGTACAAAATAATAAAGGGTTCTTCCTGTGCCAAAAGTTTCGTGGTATCTACATAAGCATCTACTGACTTATACGCTACCATATCAACGATCTTTGCAGCAATATACTGGTCGTAAATCTTCTCTGCCGCATCCACTCTGTGGGCCATTTCGGTAAAAGCCTGATTCACTTGCGGGTTCAACGTTTTAAGCACCGGCACCACTTCGTGGCGAATTTTATTGCGCAGGTATTTATCAGAAGCATTGGAGCTGTCTTCCCGCCAGACTATTTGCCGGCTGGCAACATAAGCCATTATGGCCTCTTTGTCTGCAAACATGATCGGACGCAATACCTTTCCACTCTTGGCCCTAATACCATGCAGACCAGCAAGACCAGTTCCCCGCACCAGATTGAGTAAGATTGTCTCTGTAAAATCCTGCTGGTGGTGTGCTGTGGCCAGGTATTGATAATCATAGGCTTTCAGCAATTCATCAAACCAAAAATAACGTAATTCTCTGGCTACCATTTGGGTGGATTTACCTTCCTGTTCCTGCACCTTTTTCATATCAAAGTGCTTGACAAAATAAGGCACTTTCATCTTTTTGGCCAGCTTTTGCACAAATTGTTCATCAGCATCACTTTCTTCACCTCTTAAGCCAAAATTGGCATGCGCAATAGCAAAATTCATTTGGGTATCTGCAAAAAGTTGTGCCATGGCAACTGAGTCCATTCCACCACTCACCGCCAATAATATTTTATCTTCAGGCTCAAAAAGTTTTTCAGTAGCTATATATGTTTTAAATGCGTCCTTCATACCAGATAAATCTTTTTCTTCCCAAACAGGGGCTTTCAAGCGCTAACTTAGTAAGAACACCGTTAATAAATTAAGCAAAAAGAATGTTTTTCGTAATTTGCACTGTTGTTAGTAAAAGCCCCTATGTATAAAATAATTTTATTGTTTTTAGCCTTCATTTTATTCACTCCGGACACCTGGGCTCAGGAAACTCCTGAAAGAATAAAATACAGGGCCACAGGTGAGTTGCGGAGTGGCAAACGCAATGGACTTCCGGTAGATATTTTAAAAGAGAATGTGGTGCTAACCCATAAAGACACCCGCATATATGGCGACTCTGCTTATATATTTAAAGGCACCAATTCTGCTGAGGTTTTTGGCAAAAGGGTATTAGTAGAAGAGGGTGATACCATCACCATCACAGGAAAAAAACTCACCTACGATGGCAATACAAAAAATGCCTTAATGGAAAGGGATGTGGTCTATCAGGACCCTACTATGACGCTTTATACCGATTACCTCGATTATGACATGGAGGCCAAGCTAGCCACATATTATGACGGGGGCAAACTGATCGATGAGGAAAATACCCTTACCAGCAAGACGGGCTATTATCAAACTGATATTAAATTCGTGTCTTTCAAAGAGGATGTTGTCCTGATCAACCCTGAATACACCATTGTCTCCGACACCTTGCAGTATAATACAAATACAAAAGTGGCCTTTGTGAAAGGACCGAGCACTATTACCAGTGCCGACAGCACGGTTTTACTCACAGACGATGGGGAGTTTCAAACGACAGAGCAGATTTCCAATTTCCGAAATGGCATAGTGGAGACTGACAAATACATACTTTATGGCGATAGGCTTTTTGCAGATGATATCGCGCAATACTACAATGCGGAAGGAAATGTTAAGTTTGTTGATAAGCAGGAGCCTTCTATCATAACCGGTAATAAGGCCGAAAGCTGGAAAATCACTGGTATCACCAAAGTGTACG
>JBGSXH010000648.1:0-1988 GCA_041751515.1 Cyclobacteriaceae bacterium
CTGAACCTGCAGGACTGTTTCGCTGCCAATGAAGTCAATGAAATATGGATTACATTTCCAGATCCACGGCCGAAAGATCGTGATGAAAAAAGACGGTTGACCCATCCCAGGTTTCTTAAAATGTACAGCCAAATTCTCACAAAGAATGGTATTGTGCATCTGAAAACAGATAACGATGGTTTATTTCAATTTACCCTGGAGACATTGACTTCAGAAAGTATTCCAATCATCGACAAAACGCATCAGTTATATCAATCTTCACTGATTAAAAATCATCATGACATTAAAACCAGGTTTGAGATGGAATACACTGCTAAAGGCTTTGATATAAAGTATCTTACCTTCACCTTATCATGAAATAGTAATATTATAACCCGTAATGAAGCGCCATAAAAATGAGTTTAGTGCAACCTTTCGGTAAGCGTTGTATTTGGTTTAATTTTACCTTTTATCTTACCTCAAGTAATACTTTAAGTTACTTTTAATCAGTGAGTAGTATCAATTAGGGTTGGTTTTCACATGCTTTGCTTTGTGGCACCACATTTACGCAGTCCTATAATTGTTACTATTATGCTAAAGACCTTTCGCTTACACATTTATAATATTCTTGGAGTAATCACGATGCTGTCCTTTGGGAGTTGCGGTGATATGATCAGGGAACATTTAGAAACACCGGAAGCACTGGAAGAGGCTGAGCATGAAGCTGTCAGTGCACATCTCAATCATATCATTAATAGTCAAATGTACCTGACTGCCGACAATTATAACCAAAAAACAGTACAGAGCAGCGGATGCTTTACAATCAGTTTCAATAGGGAAGCACGGCAAATTATACTCGATTTTGGCGATGGTTGTGAAAGTGCTAATGGTGTGCGGCGAGCAGGAAAGCTGTTTCTCAATTTTACAGGACCCTACTTTAGACCCGGTAGTACAATCATAGTGTCCTTCGACAATTTCTTTATTAATGAAGTTCGTGTGCAGGGCAGTAGGAAAGTGACGAACATTACAGAAGCAATCAATGAAGCGCCTACTTTTTTAGTGGAAGCAGCGCTCAACTTCAACTGGCCCGATGGCAGCATTTCCTCCAGAAATGTGTTCAGATTGGAAACCTATATCGTTGGTATGAATCCGGATTTGTTTGAATATTGGATTTACGATGCACATTCTGCTGAACCTGGTATTATTGGCATAGACAGAAATGGCGTTGAGTACAGCGTGGTGATTCAATCGCCCTTGGTAGTTGCCAACGAGTGCTTATCAAGTGCAGGAATGATACCGGTGGAAGGAATTGCAAGATTATACACTGAGCGACGTGACTATGAATTTGATTTTGGTGATGGATTATGCAATAGAAATGTTATTGTTCGATATGGTAATAATTCCAGCAAGACATTAACTTTATAATACTGCGCTGCGGATTAGTCAAAGGCAGCTAGTGGTTTACATTGGCGATTTACCAATTACAAAATCGCAATGATAGCAAAGGAAGCTGGCAATCTGTAGTAGAGGTGACTCAAAGCAAGATTTTTCTCTTTTTTGAGCTACATTCTCCGTGTATACCGCTACTGGTTACAAAATATTAAAAAGGACCTGAAATGCATTTTCAGGTCTTTCAGCTTATCTAAATCTGTAGCTGGCTGATAATGTAGTTAAATTGGTGCGTGACCGGTCATAGCCTAGACGAAACATTAAGTTCTCATTGAGGCTTTTATTAAGGTAACCAACTCTTAATCCAGGCATTAGATAACTAAATACGGGTTCATGTAATCTAGTGATAGATTTAGTATAGGTGTTAGTAACATTGTCTGTACCCTCTACTATCATCAATGTGGTTATTCTGCTACCGTAAAAAAAGTTGACCCCAGCGCCAAACGTAAAGACGGCTGCACCGCTTTTATAATCTTTTTCAAGCCCAGAGTAGTACCTTATGCTTTTCTCATACCACCAAGACCTGCAGCCTTCAGGTCTGTTACAGGGTAGCAGCGCAT
>JBGSXH010000649.1:0-2148 GCA_041751515.1 Cyclobacteriaceae bacterium
TCTACTTCGTTATGATGGCAGCAAAAAGGGGGATATTGTTGTCATAGAGCTGAACTTTATCTTTTTCAAACAGCAATGGACGAGTGAAATTATGGAGAATTTTGACGGACTGACGCAGCATTATTTTATAGATGAGGGCACAAAACTACCCTTTTTTCTGAAGACCTGGCGGCACAAGCATTGCCTGGAAGCCGGAAGCAAGGGTACTTATATCGTTGATGAGATTAAGTACACGACTCCATTTAGGTTAACTGATTGGCTGATATACCCGCTATTGTTAGGACAGTTTCTATACCGGAAGCCGGTTTACAAGCGGTACTTCAAATAGTTGCAAATGCTATAGATGCTGTGTGGCAGCAGGATACCAGCAGGTATCGAGCACCTGAATTTTTTCCTGCTTGATTTGAAAATGTACCTGATCATCAACTTTCAGTACTATATCATTGGGTACGCGGACAAGTAATTTATACCGCGTTTTTTCCCTTTCGACAGCAATGATAAGTTGCTTTTGATCGCCCAAATACGCCACCGAGGAAAGTATTCCAGAGAGCGGACTCGTCTGAGCTGAGCACAACTGTATGTTTTCAGGACGAATGGCCAGCGTTACCTTGCCACTCACTGTACCGCCAACAGGACAGGGGACAAAGCCAATTTGAGTTGTGTATCCGCCATCCGTAGCAATAGCGTTGATAACATTGACCTTTCCAAAGAAGTTGGCGACGTATATGCTTTTAGGAAAGTTATACACTTCCTCCGGTGTTCCAAGCTGCTGAATTTTTCCTTCTTTAAGTATAGCGATTCTATCGGCAGTAGAAAGTGCATCCTTGGTATCATGGGTAACAAAGATAGCGGTGGTATCGGTAGCCTTAATTATTCTCCTAATATCTTCGCGAACCTGTTCCTTAAGGACACCATCGAGATTGCTGAAAGGCTCATCCAGCAGAATAAGGCTTGGCTTTGGTGCCAAGGCCCTGGCCAGTGCAATGCGTTGCTGCTGCCCGCCTGACAACTGGTGTGGATAACGACTTTCATACCCATTTAGACCCACAAGCTTCAGCACTTCTGTGACCCGTTCCGTTTTCTTTTTGCCCGGCAGTTTTCGGATGCCAAAGCCGATATTGTCAGCAATAGTTAAATGCGGAAAAAGAGCATAATCCTGGAACACCATGCCTACATTTCTTTTTTCGGGCACGACATAGGTTTTCTCATTGACCACACAATGGCCATTGATGCAAATTTCACCTTCTTCAGGTTGTTCAAAGCCAGCAATAAGTCGCAAGAGCGTCGTTTTTCCGCTGCCACTTTCTCCTATCAGCGCAAGTAATTCTCCCTGCTCCACTTCCATGGAAAATTTTCGCACAGCATAAGCATCTTTACGACTATATCGCTTCGAAAGCGTTCTAATCTGCAATATTTTCATTGTCTAATCTTCGTCTGGAAATGAGCTTACTGAGCATGACAATTGGCACAATGCCGGTCGCAATAATGATAAGGGCTGCATTAGAGGACTCGGGTACCATTTCATCACCAGCCAGCTCAAAGGCTTTGGTGGCAAGTGTGTTAAAATTAAACGGCCTCAAAATTAAGGTGAGCGGAAGTTCCTTTAATACATCTACAAAAACAAGCAATGCACCGCTTAACAACGTTCCTTTTATAATGGGCAAATCTATTTTTAATAATGTATAAAGCGGACTAGCACCCATTGAACGGGAAGCTTCATCCAGATTATTGCATACTTTTTTGAATCCTGCATCTATTGGATTATACGCTACGGCCAGGAACCGAACCATATAGGCAAATAAAAGGGCAAAGGTAGTACCGCTTAGCAGCAGCCCATAACTACCTCCGGTGTATTCCTCTATCGTGGCTACTAAATTTTTGTCCAAAAACAAGAGTGGCACCATGATACCCACGGCAATCACCGCACCGGGAATGGAATAGCCCAGCACCGCAAATTTTGCCAGACTGCGCATCAGCATTGTCTGATTCAGTTTGACTGCATAAATCAATACCGTGGCTACTAAAACACATAGTACTGAGGCACCAATGGCCAGCGTGAAACTGTTAATGACCATTTGAATAAACTTCCAGTCAACGACCGCCGCGTAGGTCTGAAATGACCAATGCACTGATTGTAATAATGGAAAG
>JBGSXH010000650.1:0-6159 GCA_041751515.1 Cyclobacteriaceae bacterium
ACCAAAAGCAATGGAATAAATGCCATTTTATTTGTATTGTTTCTTGTGCTGGGGTTTGGGGCTTTCTTCTGGTATTCTTATTCAGAGTTCGATAGATATCAGTTACCAATTGCTTCTGAACACGGTATATTAACTGATAACCTTTTTTGGGTTACTATGGGCGTGACGGGTATTGTTTTCTTCTTAACTCACGTGTTATTATTCGTTTTTCCCTATAAATATCAGTACAAAGAAAATACGAAGGCCCTTTTTTACCCAGATAATACCAAGTTGGAGATTGCATGGACAATTGTCCCTGCGATTGTACTTTCAGTATTGGTCTTTTCAGGTTGGAAAGTCTGGTCTGAAGTGACCCGACAGGCACCTGAAGAAGCGCAGGTAATTGAGATTGTTGGTTATCAATTTGCCTGGATAATTCGTTATCCAGGGCAGGATCAGAAATTGGGGGAGTTTGATTATCGCTTAATTGATGCGACAAACGCGCATGGAATGGATTTTTCTGATCGTTCTACTTTTGATGATTTTACCGCGTCTAATATTGTAGTTCCTAAGGGAAAGCCAGTATTATTTAAGATCAGAGCGAGAGATGTCCTTCATAGTGTCTATATTCCTCATTTTAGATTAAAAATGGATGCAGTTCCCGGTATGCCTACAAGATTTTGGTTTACTCCAAATAAGACTACCCAGGAAATGCGTGATGAGCTTGGCAACCCTGACTTTAATATCGAGCTGGCTTGTGCAGAGGTTTGTGGACGAGGACATAATTCGATGAGAAAGACTGTAACCGTTTTAGAGCAGGATGAATATGATGAATGGTATGCCCAGCAAGAGTCATTCCTGGCTAAGAACCCTGAGTATTTGGCAAACGTACCATCCAACCTGAAAGAGGTGGCGGTTTTGGCAGCTGGTATGGAGACCGATGATGCAGATGACACCAATAAGAATTAAAAAAGCACCTTTTAATAGATAATTATAAGTTATGGCTACAGCTAATATACAGCAGGCGGAAGGACAGGTAGTGGCTCATGAAGACCACGGCCATGACCACGAGCATCATGACAATTTTATAAGTAAATATATTTTTAGTACTGATCACAAGATGATTGGTAAACAATACCTTATCACTGGTATTTTCTGGGCCCTTTTAGGGGGTGGCCTATCGCTGGTCTTCAGGTTGCAGCTCGGTTTTCCTGATATGGATATGAGTTTCCTCAGTCCTATACTAGGCGGATGGATTAGTGAAGCCGGTAGTCTGGATCCTGAGTTTTATCTGGCAATGGTGACAATGCATGGTACTATAATGGTATTTTTCGTGCTGACCGCGGGCTTGAGCGGAACATTCTCAAATTATCTCATTCCATTGCAAATCGGTGCCAGGGATATGGCCTCCGGTTTTATGAACATGCTTTCTTATTGGTTCTTTTTTCTTTCCAGTGTGATCATGTTCATTTCCTTGTTCTTAGAGACAGGTCCTGCAGGTGGGGGTTGGGTAGTTTACCCTCCTTTAAGCGCCTTGCCTGAAGCTATTTCAGGATCAGGCACAGGGATGACAATGTGGCTTGTCGCCATGGTTTTCTTTATTGTCTCCCAGCTATTAGGAGGTATCAACTATATTACTACCGTTATCAATTTGCGAACGCGAGGGATGTCGTTTTCTAAGTTGCCTCTCACCATCTGGGCATTCTTCTTAACTGCAGTCATCGGGTTGCTTGCATTTCCAGTATTATTTGCCGCTTCTCTTTTATTGGTTTTCGATAGGAGTTTTGGTACAAGTTTTTATTTATCAGAGATCTATATTGCTGGTGAAGCGTTGCCAAATGTTGGTGGTAGCCCCGTATTATACCAGCATTTATTTTGGTTCCTGGGTCACCCGGAAGTATATATCGTGTTGTTACCAGCTTTGGGAATTACCTCTGAGGTGGTCGCAACCAATTCACGAAAACCAATTTTCGGTTACCGTGCCATGATTGGTTCAATGCTAGGAATTACCATCTTATCTTTCGTGGTTTGGGCTCATCACATGTTCGTATCAGGTTTAAATCCTTTCTTAGGGTCAGTATTCATGTTCCTTACATTGGTGATTGCAGTGCCATCTGCCGTAAAGGTATTTAATTACTTAACTACTTTGTGGAAAGGTAATATTGTATTCACTCCAGCGATGCTGTTTTCCATTGGTTTAGTATCGTTTTTTATATCGGGTGGTTTAACAGGTATTTTCCTGGGGAATGCTGCGATTGACATTCAGCTTCACGATACGTACTTTGTAGTAGCGCACTTTCACCTTGTAATGGGTAGTGCTTCATTCTTCGGTCTAATGGCAGGTGTTTATCACTGGTTCCCTAAAATGTTTGGTCGAATGATGGATGCGAAGTTAGGGTACATCCATTTCTGGTTAACATTTGTTGGTGTGTATCTTGTTTTCTTCCCTATGCACTACATTGGCATTGCAGGTTTCCCAAGAAGGTACTATTCATTCACCAATTTCGACGCGTTCTCTGACTTTACAGATTTGAATATGTTTGTGACTGTCGCGGCCTTTTTTACTGCTGCTGCTCAGGCTATATTCTTATTCAATTTCTTCTACAGCATGTTCAGAGGAAGACTTGCGCCGGCAAATCCCTGGAAGTCAAACACCTTGGAGTGGACGACGACAAGATATCCTGGTCATGGTAACTGGCCTGGTGAGATACCTACTGTATATAGATGGCCATACGACTACAGTAAGCCAGGTGCGAAGGATGATTTTATCCCTCAGATAGTTCCTTATTCTCAAACTAAAGACTCTAACTTGCCTCATGAAAATGAGTTGGTAGACTTGGAAAAAGAAACTGACGCTATCATCATCGATGAAACAGAATCTTAAGCCTCAGGCTCAAAAGATACGTACTTTTAGACGGCTGGGGTGGGCTACCATCCTGGCCGTTTACTTTTTAATACTTGTTGGCGGTATCGTCAGAAGTACGGGAAGTGGCATGGGATGTCCCGACTGGCCGAAGTGTTTTGGTAGCTATGTTCCTCCTACGGATGTTAGTGAGCTACCTGAAAATTATCAGGATATCTATGCTGAACAGCGTGCGCAGAAAAACGAAAGGTTTGCTGGAATGCTCCAAAAGATGGGTTTTGACGATACCGCAGAACAATTATTAGCAGATGAAAGTATTCTGGAAGAGGCAGCTTTCAACCCCGTAAAAACCTGGATTGAATATATAAACCGTTTGATAGGTGTCGTGATTGGATTTTTAATTCTGGGCACATTCATTTCGTCTATTAAATTTTTCAATTCACAGCGGGAAATCACCGTAGGCGCATTTTCTGCGCTTGTTCTGGTGATATTTCAGGCATGGTTAGGTTCGATAGTAGTTTCTACCAATCTGCTTCCATGGCTGGTAACACTTCATATGTTAGTAGCGCTGCTTATTGTGGCTGTATTGATTTATGTCGTTTATAAGGCAGGGACCGTTAAAGATGCTGCAGATGGATCTGCGAAAATTGATAAGAGAAGTATCGGTTTATTGCTGTTGTGTATTGGATCGATTGTTATTCAAATAGTGTTGGGTACACAGGTGAGGGAATCTATAGATGAAGTCGCCCGATCCTATGACTACAACCAGCGAGGAAACTGGATCGATGGGTTAGGTCTGACTTACTACATTCATAGAAGTTATTCCATTTTAATCGTCATAATTCATATTGGTCTATTATATAGCTTGTATAAATATAGTTTAAACCGAAGGGATATATTAAATTTGGGCAAAATTCTGGTGGGAACCGTCTTTCTTGCAATGCTCACAGGAGTAACAATGGCGTGGTTTGGAATGCCTGCTTTTGCTCAGCCTATTCATTTACTATTGGCTACTTTAATATTTGGACTCCAGTTTTTGTTATTATTAAAAATAAATTATCGGGTCAAATCCGATGTCATTGCTTATTCAAAAGCCTAAAATATGCTCACAACTAATAACGTAGAGAGAATTTCCGGTACAGCTGCATTAAGTAATAAGATCAAGGCCTATGGAGAGCTGTTAAAGGCAAGGCTTTCATTTACTATTGCTTTCTCATCTGCATTCGGATTTGTATTAGGTTTTCAGGGCGCTTTAGACTGGTTTCAATTGACCATGCTTACTTTGGGAGGTTTTCTTGTCTCAGGGGGGTCGTGTGGTATCAATCAGGTATTAGAGAAAGAGTACGATGGTTTAATGAGCCGCACAGCCAACAGACCTTTGCCGACCAATCGCTTATCGTTGAATGAAGCCACTGTTTTTTCCATCATTGTTTCGGGGATAGGATTATTGCTTTTGTTCCAGTTTACTAATGGATTGGCAACAATTTTATCGTTTGTATCCTTCATTTTGTATTCATTCGTCTATACACCCTTAAAGCGTGTAGGTCCTATCGCTGTATTGGTTGGAGCGTTTCCTGGTGCACTACCACCATTGGTAGGTTGGGTTGCTGCTACGGGTAGTATCAGCTATGAAGCACTTATTATTTTTGGTATACAGTTTATATGGCAGTTTCCTCACTTTTGGGCAATTGCATGGGTTGCTGATGAAGATTATAAAAAGGCAGGCTTTAAACTCTTGCCCCTTGGTGGTAAGAAGGATTTGAATACAGCTATTCAAATAATGATCTATACCTTATTTCTACTGCCATTAGGGTTGCTGCCTGCTAAAATTGGCATTACCGGCTTAAATTCTGCCATTATAGCTACTATTTGTGGTGTTTTGTTTCTCAGTCAGACATTCTATTTAATGAAAGATTGCTCTAGAAAATCGGCATTGAAAATTATGTTTGGTTCATTTATTTATTTGCCTGTTGTTCAGATATCCTTCTTATTAGACAAGATTTAAACAAATGAGCGATAAAGAAAATATTATATTAAATACTGAGGATCCGACACCAACCTTATCCATGCATCCAAAGAAGTTTGGGTTGTGGCTTTTCATAGTTACTGTGGTGATGGTTTTTGCGGCACTGACCAGTGCTTATATCGTCAGACAAGGAGAAGGTAATTGGCTTGACTTTACTATGCCGGATATCTTTTGGTACAGTACAGGCGTTATATTGCTTAGTTCAATGACGATGCACTGGGCTTACACCGCTGCTAAAAGAGATAATTTAGAAACTGTAAATATTGCCATAGGCATTACAGCTGTTTTAGGACTTGCTTTCGTAGTCATGCAATTCCTGGGTTGGGGCAAATTAGTTGATTTGGAGGTCTTTTTCGTAGGCAATCCTTCAGGCTCTTTTCTTTATGTTCTTACAGGCTTGCATGGATTACATCTCTTAAGTGGTGTTATATTTCTAATAATTGTATTAATTTCGACCCTTAGATATAAAGTGCACTCAAGAAACATGGCCAGGATGGATATGTGTGCAACTTATTGGCATTTTTTGGATGGGCTTTGGGTCTATTTATTTATATTTTTACTGCTGAATAATTAATAGAATTAAAAACAAACAGATGTCTACAACTGCTACGGTAAATAAGCCCCAAAGAAGTATTTGGGATGGGGGCCAGTCTCCTCTGAAGGCAAGCTATGGCAAACTGATGATGTGGTTCTTCCTACTCTCAGATGCATTTAGCTTTTCTGCTTTATTGGTAACTTATGGTATGATTCGCTATGCGCACTTGTCTTACGACCAGGCGCAGGAGTTCATAGCGCAAGGTGCTGAACTAACAACCCAGGATTACTGGCCAATTCCGGAAATGGTATTCAATGCGGTACCCTTTCTCCATGGTGTGGATGCGCCATTAATATTTGTAGGTATTATGACCTTCATCCTTATCCTAAGCAGTGTAACTATGGTGCTTGCTGTCGAAGCTGGCCACAGAATGGATAAGCGCGATGCAACAAAATGGATGCTTTGGACCATCATCGGTGGTGTAGCATTTTTAGGGTGTCAGGCCTGGGAATGGTCTCACTTTATTCACGGTACTGAAGATGGAAGTTTTGTACGAATGATGCTCAATGGTGAGTGGGTGGAAAAAGTTGTTTACGGTGCCAATCTGACTGTTAACGAATATGGACCTCCTGCATTTGCTGATTTGTTCTTCTTTATTACGGGCTTTCATGGGACACACGTTTTGTCAGGTGTTATTCTTAATATTCTGATTTTTTATAACGTGGTGGTCGGAACTTATGAGAAAAGAGGACACTA
>JBGSXH010000651.1:0-2392 GCA_041751515.1 Cyclobacteriaceae bacterium
ACGACCAATTCCTTCTTCACCGATGACCTCAAAAAGCTCCAGGGCTCTTCTGGCCACATATTCTTCTTCAATTTGCTCTTCCAGGAACCACTGCAGGAAGTTCACCGTCGTAAAATCTTTCATTTTGTGACAACGGTCTACTATGCTGTTAAATGATTGGGTATTGGCAATTTCCTGTTCTAAAGCCTCTTCGAATATTGAGCGGAAAGAATCAAATTCCTGAGGAACATTGTGAACTTCAGGGCTGATCGCATGGCCGCCCATATCGCCGACATACCTGAATATCTTCAGCATATGCTGACGTTCTTCGTCAGCTTGCTTTACGAGATAGTCTGAGCTGTTGTTGAGGCCATGACGGTCGCACCAGCCGGCCATAGAAAGGTAAAGTGCGGAGGCCTGTGCTTCCATTTTTATTTGATCGTTGAGAAGTCTTTCAACTTCTTCGGTAAGTGAGGTTCTTAATCTAAGTAAATCTTTCATTTGTCGCGCTTTTTAATTGTTATTTTTGTCGCTAGGACAATTTAACGAAAATGCGCTCAGAAAGATAGGGTCATTACTTAATATGGAATGAGTCTAATTACACCACCTGTCCGATGGGAGCGAATCTGGCAGCCTTAATAATGCTATTGAGCTCCAGCATAACTTTCGCCCCTCCTACAAGATCTTTGAGTAGAATGATTTCGTCAATAGTTAGCATCAGACAGATATCGGTACCTATAAGGTGGAGGATTTCTATATCTGCAGTATCGCTTGCAGCAAGCAAGGCAGACAAATCAATCGCAACAAGCGCCCTGCTCAATCTGTAAAACTTACGCACATCCAGATGAAACCATCGGTTTTGAAAATGCAACCATAAACAACTGGCCGTGTCACATTGAAAAACAGCCCCTGCGTTGTTCTGATAAACTTCTTTAAGATGCTTTACTTTGTATTCCATTGAGATGCGATTACCAATGCAATGATAATACTTATTTATACTTAGTCCAAATAACAAGGAGATATTTTACTCGAAGAATCGAAGTATTTTTGCAAGGAGAATATAGGCAACGAAAAGGGGCAGAATTTGTCAATTCTTCTTTGTAAAGACCTCTTTTAAGAAGAACTTAGCCTCAGTAAAACGGGGTTTGAGATGTATTTACTAGCATAATAACCTCAGCAAAAATCAACAGATATGGAAGATATACTAGCCGCCAGGCTCCAGATGGCACTTTCCCTCGGTTTTCATATCATATTTGCCTGTATCGGTATGGTCATGCCATTTTTTATGGCGGTCTCACATTATCAATACAACAAAACAGGCCAGCCGTTATACATGCATCTTACCAAAGCATGGAGTAAGGGCGTCGCCATATTTTTTGTCACCGGTGCTGTCTCCGGCACCATGCTTTCCTTTGAACTGGGTTTGCTATGGCCTAGATTTATGGAACATGCAGGGCCAATCTTTGGAATGCCATTCTCTTTAGAGGGTACTGCTTTCTTTATTGAAGCAATAGCTTTGGGCTTTTTTCTTTACGGTTGGGGCAAGTTTAATCGCTGGTTCCATTGGTTTACCGGCGTCGTTGTAGGCGTGAGCGGTTTGGCTTCGGGCATTTTAGTAGTTGCAGCCAACGCCTGGATGAACAGCCCTACTGGCTTTGACTACCAGGATGGCGTTTTTTCTAATATCGATCCCATTGCTGCCATGTTCAATGAGGCATGGTTCACGCAGGCCCTGCACATGACACTGGCGGCGTTTGCCGCCACAGGTTTTGCAGTTGCGGGCATTCATGCCATTCTTTTGCTAAAAGATCCCGAGAACAGCCTTCACCGAAAGGCATTCCATATTGCCCTTACGTTTGGTGCTATTGCGGCGCTGCTGCAACCATTAAGTGGAGATTTATCCGCCAAAGACATTGCCCTAAGACAACCGGCAAAGCTGGCTGCCATGGAAGCGCACTTTCATACACAGGAGGCCGCACCCCTCATTATTGGAGGCATTCCCGATATTGACAATAAAACAGTCGATTATGCCATAGAAATCCCCTATGCTTTGAGCTTCCTGGCACATGGCGACTTTAATGCTGAGGTAACCGGACTCGATAAGTTTCCTGAAGAAGAGCACCCTCCGGTCATGGTCACCCATTTTGCCTTTCAGATTATGGTAGGACTAGGCATGGTGATGATGTTGCTTTCAGTTATTTATTTTATTGCGCGCTGGAAGAAAAAACACTGGCTGTACCATAAGTGGTTTCTAACGGCCATTGCCATCGCTACGCCACTGGGCTTTATTGCAGTGGAAGCTGGCTGGACGGTCACTGAAGTGGGCCGCCAACCATGGATCATTTATGGCATTATGAAAACCAGCGATGCACTTACGCCCATGCCCGGTATACAATACAGCTTTTATATATTT
>JBGSXH010000652.1:0-2388 GCA_041751515.1 Cyclobacteriaceae bacterium
TACTGAGCCTTCATCCCACAGCACCATGAAAACGGCGTCATTTCCACCCTGGGTACTGAGTGTATTGCTACCTCGCGAAAAATACTGGTGGTAACGACGAAATTGATCTTCATGTTCTGAATCTACCAATACCAAAATTCGACCATCGTTATTTCTGGCCTCGTTCAATTTGGTGGCAAAATCGTCGGCAGCATGAATTTCGTGTACTTCGAGGGCACCCATTTTTCGCCAGCTTACATGCGCTTGTTCACCGATATAAATATGTTTGTCTGCTGGTACACTTACACCATTGAGTTTTAGTACCGATGCTACCGGCAGCAGGTTGTATAATTGAAACGACTGTTCATAGTCTTCCAGATCATGAAAGGGGGATAAACCAGCTTTCTCAAACTCTTCAGCTATGAAAGTGGCGGCTACTTCTATTCCTTCAGTAAAGGGCTTACGTCCTTCCAGCGAGTCATTGCTCAGCACGCTGACGATTCTTTTGACATCTGCCTCATCGATCTTTTGAGACAAAGCAGATTCAAAAATGGTCAGGCTCAGTAAAAGTAGTATTGTTTTCATGTTCATCTGGTTATGGTGTACTGTTAATGACTTAAATCATGAATATAATTAGCAAAAAAAAAGAGAGATATGAAAGCGATATGCCGCTTATTAATAAGACTGCATTGGCTTAAAACAAAAGTAGCGCTGGCAAATATTTACCACCGCTACTTTTAGAATGTCTTTATTAATTACTTAAATGCGTACCGAATGGATAACGCAAAGCCATCTCCCCAGAAGCCCACTTGCGGCACAATATTAATCGCTGGCTTCCAGTCCAGTGATATATTGATAGGCGCACCCGGAATAGTATACTCCATACCTATAATACCATCTATCCCTACGACAGTATAAGAGCCATCTCGGTCCAGATCACGGCTTCTCCAGGGATAACCATACTGATGTCTCCATGTTCCTACGTGCGCTCCACCACCAATAAACCAGTTAAGATTTTGCACGTCGAAAGCACGACCATGTTGTTGCCAGAGGACAGCCAAATTAAAACCGCCTCTTCTGGCATCCAAAATTCCTTCAATGGCTTGGTCTGTTTTGTAAAAATGCTTGACAGTTACACCGTAGGAGGGCCCTAGTCTAAGTCCCAATGCAGTCCTGTAGTCCTGCGCCTCTGCTAAGAAAGATAAGCAGCAGGTCATCATCACTATTAGAAAAATTTTAATCTTCATATTATATGGTTTTGGTTAAAAAAATCGATGCACAAAGCTATGCACTTTATCCCAAACCTGTTATAATCAGAATTGTTAAAAACTTTTACTGGAAACGGGCACTTCCTGCACACCCTTTTTGTCTTTTCTATTGGCAATGTAAACGCCTCCAATGATGGAAAGCATCCCTACAAGATGGCCCCAGACGAGCACTTCACCATCCAGTACCCCCCATATTACCGCGACTACCGGAATGAGATAAGTGACAAAACTGGTAAAAACAGGACTGGTAATTTGTACCAATTTGTTGAATAATATCAACGCTAAGGCAGTGCCAACGACGCCTAGTATCAGTAAGTAGCTTAAGGCACCCCAAGCATTATCAACATACTGAACCTTATCAATAAAGTCAGTCATGAAGAAAAGATAAATGCCTGCCAACGGGCTTACGAGCAAAAGCGATATACTGGTAATCATCAATGGTTTAATACCTGCCAGGTATTTTTTAATAATATTCAAATTGATTCCATAGCAAAGCGTAGCCCCGACAACGAACAAAGCATAAAAATTGAAGCTGCCGATGTTGCCATCATTACCGAGCACAATCAGCACCACTGTTCCTGTAAGACCAATGATTAAGCCAATACCTTCCTTTTTTTTGATGGACTGCTGAAAGAACGCGGCCCCTACCATCAGTACAAATAAAGGTGTTAATGCATTAAGGATTCCCGTTAGGGAGCTGTCTAACCGTGTCTGGGCAAGTGCAAAAAGGAAAGCCGGAATAAAACTTCCCAATAAACCTGAGAAGAAAAGCAGTATTTTATCCTTCTGAGATATTGATTTCAGCTTATGCAATGTGACAGGCACTAAAAATAGTGCTGCAGAAAAAATACGGATTGCCCCCACTTCACCAGCAGAGTAGACTTCCAGGCCTCGCTTGATGAGGATGAACGAGCTACCCCAAACGAGTGCTAATAATGCAAGTAAAACCCAGGCATGACTTTTAGCTTTCTGTACTGCCTTGCCAATTTTCATGAAACTAAGCTATAAGCATCAGCAAAATTCTCGGCAATTTCATCCAAAATTCCGAGTACTTCTTCCGGCGATTCGCTTTCGACCAGGCGTGTTCTGTAGGGTTTAAAATTGGGTATTCCTCTAAAATAATTGGTATAATGGCGTCTCA